>JANNNL010000410.1:0-10721 GCA_031398525.1 Actinomycetes bacterium
GCCGACCGTCCCCTCTGTGTAAAGCCCGAGGGACGCTATGGCTTCGTACATCATTCGACGACTCTTCCAACTGCTGCTCGTCGTGATCGGCGCATTGACGCTGATCTTCTTCCTGTTCTTCGCATTGCCGGGCGACCCCGCGGAGCTCCTGACCGGGAACACCGGCAAGATTCCGGAGGCGCAGCTTGAGAGGGTGCGCGAGCGTTACGGCCTCGATCAGCCAATCGTGGTGCAATACGGCCAGTACATGGCGCGCGCTGCCCAATGGGATCTTGGCGAATCATTCAAGAACAGGGACAGTGTCAACGAGATCCTCGGACGCGCCGCACCCGCCAGCATCCGCCTCGGCTTCTGGGCGATCATGATCGAGGTCGTCATCGGTATCGGCACCGGCCTGTACTCCGCAGTGCGAAAATACAGCTTCGGCGATGCATTGGTCACCGTCTCGACGGCCGCGGCCAGCGCAGTGCCCGTGTACGTTCTCGGTCTGCTGTTTATCCAGATCACTGGCGTTTTTCCCAATCAACACGACTTTCCGAAGTGGCTGCGCTTGCCAACGAACGGCATCGGCGACGACCAGTGGTTTGCCTTTTTCATCCCCGCCGGGGGTCAATGGAAGTACCTGATCCTGCCCGCGATCACGCTGGCCTCGGTATCCACCGCGACGATTGCCCGGATGACCCGAACGACGATGCTCGAGGTCGAACGGGCCGATTACATGCGAACGGCGCGAGCCAAGGGCCTGACCGAGCGCACGATCCTGCTGCGCCACGGTGTGCGCAACGGCATGATTCCGGTCGTCACCCTCATCGCCATCGACATTGGCACCGTGATCGGCGTCGCGGTCCTCACCGAGACCACATTTGGTTGGCCGGGGATCGGCAGTCGAATCGCCAACGCCGTCAGCCAACGTGATTTCTCCGTCGTGCTCGGTCTGTCAATCGTCGTGACGTTGATCTACGCCGCAGCCAACCTGGTCGCCGACCTGATGTACGGCTGGCTCGACCCCCGCGTGCGTCTTGGCGGCCGGGAGTAGCGACGATGGCACTTACAAACACCCCGATTCCCGAAGGCGAAGCCGGTATCGCCGATGTTGCTCCGCCCTCGAACTACTGGGCCGAGGTCAGCAAACGGTTCCGCAAGAACAAGCTGGCCGTGATCGCTCTTGCCTTCATCGTGTTGCTTGTCCTGCTGGCGATCTTTGCCGACGTCGTGTGCAAGTACGGCTACGAGCAGATCAACACCAAGGAGAAGAATCTGCCGCCCTTCAGCGGAGACCACTGGTTTGGGACCGACAAGATCGGCCACGACCTGTTTGCCCAGATCATCTACGGCATCCGGGTGTCGCTGAAGGTCGGGATTCTCGTCTCGGTCCTGTCGGCGGCGCTCGGTCTGATCGTCGGGGCGTTCGCCGGGTGGCTCGGCGGTTGGTTCGACTCGTTGATGATGAGAGTCGTTGACATCTTCTTGTCGATTCCCTACATCATTCTGACCGTCGCCTTTATCGGGGTCATCGGCCGGGGACTCAACGCCCTGATCCTCGCTCTGATCATCACGGGGTGGTTCGTTGCCGCCCGGGTGGTGAGGGCCAGCTTCCTCCAGTTGAAGGAGCAGGAATTCGTCCAAGCGGCCCGCGCTCTGGGGTACAGCAACGGCCGCATCATGTTCCGCCACATTCTCCCGAACGCACTGCAGCCCTTGATCGTCTACACGACTCTTGGTGTCGGCGGGGCAATTCTCGCCGAAGCCGCCCTGTCATTCCTCGCTATCGGGGTGCTGCCGCCGACGCCGTCTTGGGGGCTGCTGGTGTCGCAGAACAAGGGACTGTTGACTAATCAGCCGCATCTGGTGTTCTTCCCTGGAGCAGCGATCTTCCTCACCGTGTTGGCCTTCGTATTTGTCGGCGACGGCCTGCGCGACGCGCTCGATCCCAAGCTGCGGAGCTGACGTGAGCGACAAAGAACTTCTCCTGTCGGTCCGCAATCTGGCGGTTTCGTTCAACACCGAGGCGGGAACGGTGCGCGCCGTCAACGGCGTCAGCTTCGATGTGCGCCGAGGCGACGTGCTGGCGATCGTCGGCGAGTCCGGTTCAGGCAAGTCGGTGTCGATGCTGTCGCTGGTCGGTCTGCTTCCACCGAAGACGTCGTCGATCGACGGTGGAACGGCGATGTGGAAGGGCACGGACCTGGTGACGATGACACCGGCGCAAATGCGGGCGACTCGGGCCAAGGAGATCGCCATGATCTTCCAAGACCCGCTCTCGGCAATGAACCCGGTCCACCGCGTCGGTCGTCAGATCGCCGAATCGATGCGGCTGCATCTCGGCTTGAGCAAGAAGCAGGCCGATCTGCGAGCGATCGAGCTCCTCGACCTGGTCGGTATTCCACAACCCACTACCCGAGCCCACAGCTATCCGCATGAGTTCTCCGGTGGTATGCGCCAGCGGGCGATGATCGCCATGGCGATTGCCTGCTCGCCCGACTTGCTCATCGCCGACGAGCCGACCACGGCGCTCGACGTCACGGTGCAGGCCCAGGTGCTCGACGTGTTGATGGCGATGAAAGATCGCATCGGTTCGGCGATCGTGCTGATCACCCACGATCTGGGCGTCGTCGCCGGACTCGCCGACTCGCTACTGGTGATGTACGCCGGGGCTCCGGTCGAGGTCGGATCGACCGACGACGTGTTCTATAGAACCGCACATCCCTACACGGAGGGCCTGCTGGCATCGCTGCCCCGCCTCGATTCGAGTGGCGACGACGAACTCACCCCAATCAAGGGTGCACCGCCGTCGCTCATTCGGATTCCCAGCGGCTGTGCATTCCACCCGCGTTGTCCCTATGCCACTCAGCGGTGCCGCGAGGAAGTCCCGACGTTGCGACCGGTCAATGCCCTCAGCGGACACCTCGTCGCCTGTCACCATGCCGATGAACTGCAACTCGTGGGAGCCGAACAATGACGACGCCCGCATCGCCGATCTTGCAGGCCACCGACCTGGTCAGGGAGTTTCCGGTGCGTGGGGGACTGCTCGGTCGCCGCATTGGCACTGTTCATGCTGTGTCGGGCGTCAGTCTGCAACTTGGTGACAACGAAACGCTTGGACTCGTTGGCGAGTCGGGGTGCGGAAAGTCGACGACCGGACGGTTGTTGATCAACTTGTTGCGCCCGACGTCCGGCCATGTGGAGTTTGAAGGACGGGCGATCTCGGCCCTGCCCGAGCGCGAGATGCGCCCGATGCGCCAGCGGCTCCAGATGGTTTTCCAAGACCCATATGCGTCTCTGCAACCGCGGATGACTATCGGTTCCGCACTCGCCGAGCCGCTCAAGGTGCATCACAACATCATCGGGTCTGCCGCGCTCGACCGGGTGAGCGAGTTGCTCCGGTTGGTCGGGTTGTCGCCCGAGCACGCCCAGCGGTTCCCTCACGAGTTCTCGGGCGGGCAGCGCCAGCGGGTCGGCATCGCCCGAGCCCTCGCGCTCGGGCCGAAGGTCGTGATCCTCGATGAGCCGGTATCGGCCCTCGATGTCTCGATTCAGGCGGGCATCATCAACCTCCTGCGTCGACTGCAGGGTGAACTCAATCTGTCGTACATCATGATCGCCCACGACCTGTCGGTGGTGCGGCATGTCTCGGACCGGGTGGCAGTGATGTACCTCGGCAAGATCGTCGAGACCGGCACCAGGGAACAGGTATACGAGCAATCGATGCATCCGTACACGCAGGCGCTGCTGTCAGCGGTGCCCGTCGCCAATCCTCGCCGCGAGCGCGAACGGCGTCGAATTGTGCTGCAGGGTGACGTCCCGAGCCCGATCGATCCGCCATCCGGCTGCCGGTTTCGGACCCGTTGTCCGATCGCCCAGGCGATCTGCGCCGAGCAGGAGCCCGAGCTTGTCGATCGCGGTGGCGGCCACCCCGTGGCCTGCCACTTCGCGTCGCTCAGCGCGCTGACCACGCCCAGCAGGGCGTGAGGATCGAGTTTCACTACCGGTGGGTAACTCGGTGGTAGCGTGCCCGTTTGTCAAGTCTTTCTGCGTGTAGGGGAGGCCAAGGAAGGACCCGACACCAGCCGTTCATCTCGATTCGTCGAGCGGACCGGAAGGTCGCGAAAGCGGAATACGGAAATAGAGGTGCCTCGAGATCGTGAACAGCCAACTCGGGGTACTCCTCCCAGGAACAACCTGACCAGGAGGTCATCACGTGAAGAGAAATTCAAGGAGCGTCCGGCTCGCCGCATTGCTCACGGCCAGTGCATTTGCGCTCGTTGCATGCGGCAGCAGCAGCGGCGACAGCAGCGACGTCGCGGCGGCCGACAGCGCCACAACTGTCGCGGCCGCGCCTGACGCCACGCCAGTGCCGACCGAGGCCGCCCCCGTTACCGACGCCGAGGTCGCCGATACCACCGCCGATACCACCGCCGTGGCCACCGAAGGTGGCGGAACGATCACCTACGCAGCGGAGCAGGAGTTCACCTCATACAACAACGCGTCGGCCGACCAAGTGCTGTTTGCCAACACGCTGATCCTCAACATGGTGCAGCCGGGACCGTTCATTTCGAACCCCGACCTCACCCTCACCCTGTGGGACGAGATGATGGAGTCCGCCGAGGTCACCAGCGAAGATCCGCAGACCATCGTGTACAAGATCAAGCCCGAGGCCGTGTGGTCTGACGGCGAGGCAATCGATTGCTCCGACTTTTACCTGTCGTGGATGTCGCAAAACGGTAAGTTGACCAAGCCGAACCCCGATTTCACGACCGCTGGCGAGCTTGATGCCGACGGTGCTGAAATTCCCGAAACCCTCCCGGTGTTCAGCGCCGCGGGAACCACGGGCTATGAGGACATCGGCTCGGTGACCTGCGCAGATGACGGCAAGACCGTGACGACGGTCTACGACAAGGTGTTCGTCGACTGGAAGGTGCTCTTCGGCGGTCTGCTGCCAGCCCACATCGTTGAGGCGAAGGCTGGTGTCGACGACATCACCGCCGTCGACGCCGTGACCGCCACCACTCCTGAGGCGATCGCCATGGGTGAATTCTGGGATACCGGCTTCGCCGGCTTCGATCCCGAGGTTGCACTGTCTGGCGCGTGGTACACGATCGAATCGTTCACTGCGGGTCAGAACCTGATCCTGACTCGCAACGAGGCATTCTGGGGCACCCCCGGCGGCCCGGAGCAAATCGTCTATCTGCAGGTTCCCGATGCCACCCAGCAGCCAGCCGCCTTGGAGAACGGTGATGTGCAGGTCATCTCGCCGCAGCCCAACCCCGACCTCGTCGCCCAGGTCGAGGGCATCGATGGCGTGACCACCTCGATCGAGCAGGGAGTGACGTTCGAGCACTACGACTTCAACCAGGCCAACGTGCATCTCGCTGATATCAACGTGCGCAAGGCACTGGCCCTGTGCATCGACCGCGAAGAGATCGTCAGTACCCTCGTGACGCCGATCAACCCCGACGCGACAGTGCTCAACAACCGCATGTACATCCCGTCGTCACCCGACTACGTAGATGGCAGCAACGGCCTGAAGCGTGATATCCCGGCCGCCAAGGCGCTGCTCGAGACGAGTGGCTACACCCTGGGTGCCGATGGCGTCTATGCGAAGGATGGCAATCGTCTGAGCCTGCGCCTCGGTCGCCGCGATCCGAACCCGCGTCGTCAGAGCACGAACGAGCTGTTCGCTGAGCAGTGCAAGGAAGCCGGAGTCGAGTTGACCGACGACGCGTCGGAAGACTTCAACGCTGTCCGTTTGCCCGCCTCGGACTACGACATCGCCTTGTTCGCCTGGGTTGCCACCGCAGCGCTGTCATCGAACACGTCGATCTATGTGGTCGGCGGCGGTCAGAACTGGAACAGCATCAACGTGCCGGAACTGCAGACTGTGTTTGACCAGGCGAATGCCGAGTTTGACGAGGCGAAGCGTGCCGACCTGATGAACCAGACCGACGCGCTGCTGTGGGACAACATGGCGACGTTGCCGTTGTTCCAGTTCCAGGAAATGGTCGCTTCCAGCGGCGTCGACAACGTGGTGTTCAACGGCCCTCTCGGCGTGACTTGGAACGCCAACGAATGGGTCGCCACGGCCTGATAGGTCCCGATTGTGACTGGTGGGGAGCCGGGCGTCATGCTCGGCTCCCCATCAGTCCACCATCAATCGACCTGAGCCCCTATGTTTCGCTTCATCCTCCGCCGCCTGTTGGTCTCGATCCCGCTGCTCTTCGCCGCGAGCGTCATGACCTTCGTGCTGGTCACCAACATCGGCACACCGAAAAAGATCGAGGATGCGCTGGCGAAACCCAATCCCTCACAGCAGCAGATCGACAGTCTCCGTCGCCAATTCGGTATCGACAAGCCACCCGTCGAGCGCTACGTCGACTGGTCGACCAACTTCCTCACCGGCGATTGGGGCAAGAATGCCACCGGTGCCGAGATTCGCCCCTTGCTGTGGGAGCGAGCGCAGGTCACGATTCGGCTGCTGATCGCCGCCACCATCCTGTCGGTGGTCCTCGGAGTACTCGTTGGCATCATCGGAGCCGTGCGTCAGTACACCGCCTTCGACTACACGATGACGTTTCTGGCGTTTCTGTTCTTCTCGATCCCCACGGCGGTGCTGGCCGGTTTCCTCAAAGAGTTCGGGGCAATCAAGACCAACCCATGGCTCCGGCATCCGAGCATCTCGGGAAGACTGCAAATTGTCCTGCTGATCGCGGGGCTGGTCTGCGGGTTCCTGGTGATGCGCAATCGCTATAAGTTCGAACGCGAACGACCGCTCAGCAAGGTGCTGCTTGGTGCCGCCGCCGGATTGGGGATTGCCCTGGCGGCGATTGTCGTATTCCGCATTGGCTGGGACGGCAACGTCTATCGCAAGAGAAACTCCAAGAACCTCATTCCAACCGTCGGGCAGACGACACCCGGATTCAAGGGCGGATTCGTGGCCCGGATGCAGGACTACTTCTGGCACATGTTGCTGCCGTCGATCTCACTGATCCTCGTCGGTTTCGCCGGCTACAGCCGCTTCATGCGCGCATCGATGCTCGACGTGATGAGTTCCGACTACGTCCGCACCGCTCGGGCCAAGGGAATCTCGGAGCGGCGGGTCACCGTCCGCCATGGTGTTCGTAACGCCCTCACCCCGCTGGTCACCATTGTTGCCATCGACTTCGGCGCGTTGCTCAGCGGGGCGATCATCACCGAGACCATCTATGGGTGGGCCGGCATGGGCAGCTTCTTCTCCAACGCGCTCACCGAGAAGGATCCCCGTTCCCTGCTGGCGTTCGTGATGGTCACCGCCATTTCGTTCGTCGGCTTCAACCTGCTCGCTGACATCATCTACGCCCGCCTCGATCCGAGGATTCGCCTTGACTGAGCTCGCCGACCCGATTGTTCCCGACGCCGACTCCCGGGAGTTCACCGTTGCGGCCCGGTCGCAGGGGCGGACCATCCTGCGCCGGTTCCTGCGGCATCGCCCGGCGATGATCTCGACGGTCGTGCTCATCTTGCTGACGCTTTTCGTCTTCATCTACCCGTACTTCTGGGAATGGCCGTTCACCGTTCGCGACAAGACCGCGCTGAGTAAAGCCCCATCGCGTATCCATCCGTTCGGCACCGACGACCTGGGCAAAGATGGTTTGGGTCGGGTCATGCGCGGCACCCAACGGTCGCTAGAGATCGCCGCGATCTCGGCGATTCTGATTACGACCATCGGTGTCACGCTCGGCGCTATTGCCGGTTACATGCGCGGCGTGGTCGATGCCATCATCATGCGCTTCACCGACCTGATCCTCACGCTTCCGCTGCTCGTCGTGGTCGCCGTCGTCTCTGTCGGGTACCCGAAGGCCCCGTGGTACATCATCCCGGTGATTCTCGGAATATTCGGGTGGACCGGGCTCGCCCGGGTCGTGCGAGCCGAGTTCCTCTCGCTACGGGAGAAGGAGTATGTCGAGGCGGCGCGCGCCGTTGGCGCGGTTGATCGAAGAATCATCTTCCGCCATATCCTTCCCAACCTCGCCGGCCCGATCATCGTCTCGGCCACCTTGGCGATCGCCGGGGCCATCCTTGTCGAGACGTTCCTGTCATTCCTCGGCCTCGGCGTGCGCCCGCCCGATGTGTCGCTCGGGTTTCTCATCCAGGACGGACTCTCGGCGTTCAAGGTTCGACCCTGGCTGTTCTGGTTTCCCGCAGCGGCGATCGTGATCGTCTGTTTGTGCGTCAACTTCATCGGTGATGGTTTGCGCGATGCGTTCGACCCCAAACAGAACCGGATCAAGGCGTAGCTATGGCCCTGCTGGAAGTGAAGAACCTCAACGTCCGGTTCCCCACCGAAGACGGCACGGTGCATGCCGTACGAGATGTCTCGTTCTCGGTCGATCATGGCGAGGTGTTGGGCATCGTTGGCGAGTCAGGTTCGGGGAAGTCGGTGACGGCGATGGCCGTGATGGGACTGCTGCCCCGCAGCACCCAGATCGACGGCTCGGTGCTGTACAACGGGTCCGAGCTGATCGGGCTCAGCCAAAAGCGCCAGACGTCATTTCGGGGCAAGGAGATCGGCATGATCTTCCAAGACCCGATGACCTCGCTCAACCCCGTCTATTCGATCGGGTGGCAACTCGCCGAGGCCGTGCAGGCTCACTCGAACGTCAACAAGAAGCACGCGCTGCGCCGGGCGACCGAACTGCTCGACCTCGTCGGCATTCCGCAGGCGGGTACCCGAGTGAACAGCTACCCCCACGAGTTCTCGGGCGGCATGCGCCAACGGGTGATGATCGCCATGGCGATGGCCAACAATCCCAACGTGCTGATCGCCGACGAACCGACCACTGCGCTTGACGTGACCGTGCAGGCCCAAATCATGGAGACCCTGATCGAGGTGCAGGAACGCACCAACATCGCGATCATCCTGATCACCCACGCCCTGGGGGTCGTGGCCGGCACCGCCGACCGAGTGATGGTGATGTATGCCGGGGCGGCGGTCGAGATCGCCGATGTCGACGACATGTTCTACCGACCGCGGATGCCGTACACGATCGGCCTGCTTGGGGCAATCCCCGGGTCTGCCTCGCGCGGCCATCCTCTACGCCAGATCAAAGGCACTACCCCGTCGCTGATCAACATGCGGCCCGGATGCCCATTCTCGTCGCGGTGCCCGCTGGTGATCGACCGTTGTCGTCACGAGACGCCGAAGCTATTGCCAGTCGGGCATAGCAACCAACTCTCAGCCTGTCATCGAAGTAGCGAGATCGAGTCCCTTGATGTTCGCGCGATGTTCGCCCCCGAGGTGACCGCATGAGTGCAGGAACAAGCGTGCCCTCAGGTCCGATCCTGATCGTCGAAGATCTGGTCAAGCGATTTCCCATCAAGGGAGGTTTCTTCGGGCGCACCGTGGCGACCGTCGACGCCGTCTCGGGCGTGAGCTTCACCGTCGAGCGGGGCGAGACCCTCGGGCTGGTGGGGGAAAGCGGCTGCGGCAAGTCGACCACCGCTCGCGCCATTTTGCGCCTCCATGAGCCCGACTCCGGCACGGTGATTTTCGACGGCATCGACGTCATCGCCCAATCGAAAGCCGAGATGCGCGCATTGCGCCGCGAGATGCAGGTGGTCTTCCAAGACCCGTACGCATCGCTCAACCCCCGGTGGCAGGTCAACCGCATCATCGGCGAGCCGCTCGTTGTGCAGCCGGGATCGACGAACGACATTCCGGGTCGGGTCGCCGAACTGCTCGGCCTCGTCGGTCTGAATGCCGAACACGGTAATCGCTACCCGCATGAGTTCTCGGGTGGGCAACGTCAGCGCATCGGTATCGCCCGGGCGCTTGCCCTCGATCCGAAACTGATCGTGCTCGACGAGCCGGTGTCGGCGCTCGACGTCAGCGTGCAGGCCGGCGTCATCAACCTGCTCGACGATCTGCAAGACCGACTGGGGTTGTCGTACCTGTTCGTGGCCCACGATCTTTCGGTGGTTCGCCACATCTCGGACCGGGTAGCCGTGATGTACCTCGGCAAGATCGTAGAGATCGCCGACTCCGAGACGCTCTACGCCCGGCCGACTCATCCCTACACCCAGGCCCTGCTGTCGGCCATTCCCGAGCCCGATCCGGTCCGCGAACGAGCGCGCCGTCGCGTGGTGTTGACCGGCGATGTTCCCTCACCGGTGAATCCACCCTCGGGATGCCGTTTCCGCACCCGGTGCCCGATCGCCCAACCGAAGTGCGCCGAGGAAGAGCCCGCCCTGATCGACCGAGGTTTCGGGCATCCGGTGGCCTGCCACTTCCCGTCGGTAGCGGTCGTCGTCGCTGACACTCAGAGCTGATTCTGCGGCGGTCGCGCGTGGTGCTTCACTGATCACCCTGCGGACCGGTAGCATCGTGACCCGTGCGTACGGTCATTTTTTACATCACCCTGGTTATCAACGTCGGATCATTGTTCGCGATGATCGGGGGCGTGCTGTTGCACAGCGGGCGCGGCGGTGGTTTGTCCGACATGTTCGGTGGCGGAGCAGGCGCGGCGCTCGGTTCGACAGCCGCCGAGCGGAACCTCAACCGGATCACAACGGTGCTGGCCCTGGTGTGGTTCTTCACGGTGGTTGCCCTCGGACTGCTGCTCGCCCAGTAGTCCCGAATCACTGTTGGTCGATCGCTGCCCATCGGGTATCGTGAGGCCGGTCACGTCGAAGTGGCGGAATGGCAGACGCGCTACCTTGAGGTGGTAGTGGGTGAATACCCGTGGGGG
>JANNNL010000490.1:0-6721 GCA_031398525.1 Actinomycetes bacterium
CTGCGCAGTGTAGCCGCCACTGGCACAGTTCGCGCTGCCCGGATCCTGCGCGTCATGGCCGGCGATCAGATCCAGCATCAGCGCGTTGTCGCGTACCGTGCGCGTGCCTCGCCGTCGACAAAAAATGACCCACCTTCGAGGACGAACGGTGCCCTGAAAAAGGGGAGTCCGAGGTGCGTGGCGAGACGTTCGGAGAGTCGAGCGTCGTCATCGTGGGGATGCCAGCGATTGCCCCAGGCGTTGAATCCGAACCCGACGACGGCGATGTCTCCAGCCGCGTTGCGAACGAAAGCGGGGCCGCTGTCGCGACTCCACGAGTCGTTGATCGGGATCTCGACTGGGGTCACGCCCGTTCCGCAGCGATCACCGACCTCGGTGGCGAACCCCGGGTTGCAGACCATCACGACCGGTTCGAACTCGGCGATCGCTCGGGCGACCGTCGCGTAATCGTCCTTGGCCTCCTCGACGCGACCGTGCCACAGGTCGGTCCGCGACGGCCAGGCCATCAAGCAGCCGGCGTGAAGCCCCCACTCGGGAGGCATGGAGTACCCGGCTGCGGCAGGAGTGATCGTCGGTTCGGTGACCATCGGTCAATCATCTCACAAACTGAATTTTCAGTCAACATCGAAGAAGAAGTCCAATCCGCATTCGGAATACAGCAGCAACGGGTAGGCCCGCACCGAGAGTATGTTTCGGGCGAAAAGGCTGCGGGCAGACCGGCGCTCGATGAATGCCTCAGTAAGGTTTACCTCACTAAACCTTAGTAAGACCGTGTGATAGTAAGGGATACGTGTGGCCCCCACTGGAGTTCGAAGCCCGTGAATGGGTGCCGAGGCTGACCTTCGCCGGTCGGGAAGCGGCGTTTGATCGTGCCCGACCATACATGGCGGCCGTGCCACTGGATATCGCAAAACGCCCCCTATCGATCAGTGCGTCGACCGCGGCGTTGATGGCCGAGGCGACAGCTGAGATCGCCCGGTTCGATGGAGAATCAGGTGGTGACCTGGTGCCATTCGATGCGCTGCTTCTGCGATCAGAGTCGGCGGCGTCATCGCAGATCGAGCATCTCACGGCGTCGGCCCGAGCAGTGCTGATGGCCGAATCGGGCGACACCAGCCGAATGAACGCCACGATCATCGCCGCAAACACCGGCGCGATGCGGGCCGCGCTCGACCTCGCCGATTCGCTCGACGAGACGGCGATCATCGAGATGCATCGAGCTCTGCTCGAGGGTAGCCAACCTTCGATGGTTGGGACCTTCCGTACGGAGCAAGTGTGGATCGGAGGGCGATCGACTTCGCCGCACTCTGCCTCATTCGTTCCCCCACATCAGGATCGCGTGCCGGGGGCGATGGCCGATCTTGTCCGCTTCATGCGACGAACCGATGTTGCTCCGTTCGTTCTTGCCATGGTCGCCCACGCCCAATTTGAAACCATCCACCCGTTTCCCGATGGAAACGGTCGTACGGGGCGGGCACTGATCCACGCGGTGCTCCGCCACACGTCAGTCACTCGCACATTGACGGTTCCGGTCTCGGCGGGGCTCCTAGCCGATACCTCGTCGTACTTCGCGGCTCTCGACGCATATCGCCGCGGTGATGTCGATCCGATCGTCGTCCGCGCCGGCGATGCCGCCTTCGTCGCGATCGACAACGGGCGTCAGCTGCGCGACGACCTACGACGGGTCAGCGATCGCTGGCAAGGCCTCATCGGAGATGTCCGATCCGACTCTGTGGTCCGCCGCATCGTCGCCGACTTGCCGCGAATGCCAGTGGTCGATGGAGCGACCGTCGCTGCGCTGCACCACGTTTCGCTTCCTACTGCCAACGACGCGATCAAGCGGTTGGCGGAACTGGGTGTCGTAGTTCGAGCCAACGGGGGACTGCGATTCAGGAAGTGGATCGCATCCGAAGTGACCGATGCACTCGATCGATTCGCCGACCGAAGCCAACGACGAGCCCTGTGACGGGTTCTGGGACATCGACCTGAGCATTGTCAGTCGCCTGATCTGGCCGACGCCTCCAGCGCGGTGCCCTCAGCGACGGTCATCAGTTCCCACTCGTCGTCGTTCAACGTCGCTCGGGCGATCGCGCCCAGGTCGATCGTTGCTTCGGCGTCGTAGTACTGCTGACCGGGCCGGGCCGTCGAGATATATGTTCCCCACTTGCGGTCACTGGAGTGATGAAAGCGGAACAACGTCACGTGAAACGAACGGGAGGACTCGCCTCGCGGAACGTAGATCCGCTGGACATGGCGATACATCCGAGGCTGGGGTGGGGGGAGCATTCGAGGAACTCGAACCCCGTGTTCGGCCAGGTAGCGATACAGATCGTCGAGTACGACACCGAGGTTCGCCAGATCTCGACCCTCGCCGTCGTAGAGTAACGCGAGCAGCAGGTGCTCGTCGGACATCGGAGTTCCGTCGGCGAGCGCGAGTCTTTCGGCGCGGGCGAAGATCATCTGTTGAGCGGGGGTGGAACTGATGCTTCCGGCAAACACCGGCGGTAGGGCGGAGTCGTCGCGGGTTCCGGGCCGGGCTGTCATCGATGCGAGAGCTTCGGAGTCGAGCCCGCACGCCCACAACGCGACGGCCGCGACCGCCGGCGACTCGGGATACGCAAGTACCCGGACGATGTGCCATGCATGAACTGTCGCTGAGTGGCAATCCTTGGCACAGTTGAACGCTGCCGCGAAGAGCCGGTCGACGCCCCGGCCTCGCCACCGATCAACGTTGTCGGTCGGTTGTGGACCGAGGCCAGAGACCATCTGGCTCCATCCCGCATACCCGGCCTCGCGGGCGAGCACCACCTGCGCGTCGCGGAGCGCGATGCCGTCGAGGTCGAGGTCATCGTGACGCGGATGGGATCGCCGGACTCGCTGTCGCGAGGCGGGGTCACCGTCGGCAACTAGTCGTTTGAGATCCTTGGCTTGTTTGCGGATCTGATCGAGGTTCGGCATTGCGAAGGATTCGGTCGTGGACATCAGGACTCCTTCCCGTCACCCGGTGTCCGCTGAGGTCGGGTCGGGAACAGAGCGGGCCTGTACACCGGTGAACCAAACTCGCAGGTGGGCACAGCCCTTGCCGCGGACCAGAGGCGCCCTGCGCGGCGCACTGGCGGTCATGCTACGTGGGTTGTGCGGTGGCGGTGGTGAGGTCGGGGCCGAGGACGATTTCGCCGGAGAAATGTTCGGCGGCGAGATCTCGCCATTCGTCCTCTGCGCCGGGTTGCATTGCGGGGACGTAGTGGGTGAGGACGAGGGTCTTGACCCCCGCTCGGGTGGCGGTGCGGGCGGCGTCGGCGACCGAGGAGTGATAATCGAGGATGTCGCCGAGGCGCGTGGCTTGGGGCATCATCTCGACGATCCGACGAACCTGGTCGTCGCGTATCACGGTCTGTACGTAGAGATCGGCGTCGGCGCACATCACACGAGTTCGTCGCAAGGGACCGTGTCACCGGCGATCGCCGCCACATGGCCGGCGTGTTCGATGCGATAGCCGACCGTCGGCGTCACCGGTCGGTGGTTGGTTCGGTGCACCGAAACCTGCGCATCCAACAGGTAGAACGTGTCGCCGGCCTCGACCTCGATGACCTCGAGAACCGGCGGTTCGTTGAGGTCGGCATGATGGTCGCAGCGGTATTGCATGTCGAGCGTGAGCATGGACATGATCGCATCGACGACCTGCCGGGTGCCCGGCGGACCGTAGATCGGCAGAGGATTCGGCCCGGGCGACATCACCCAGCGGGTCGTGATCACGTCGTTGAGGTCGGTGATGTGGTCGGAGTGCAGATGGGTCAGCAACACCGCCGTGAGCGTCGGGGGAAGGGCTCCCGCGCCGGCCAACCGCATCACGACCCCCCGTCCGGCGTAGACGACGAGCGTCGCCGCACTGGCGCGTACCAGCGTTGACGGCCCCGCCCGGTTGGGGTCGGGCAGGGGACTTCCGGTCCCGAGCAGGGTGATAGAGATCGTCACGGCCTCACCGTAGATGGCACTGCGGGAGAAGCCCGGGTGCTGGCTCGGAACTCGTCGCAGGCCGCTCGGTAGGCTGCGCAGCGATGCTCATCTGCGCCGATTGGCTGATTGTCAGCGCGGATCTTCCGCCGATTCACCTGGGGGCGATCCGCGTCATTGGCGATGTGGTCGACGCGGTCGGCGAAGCGCGGGGCGTTACGCCTTAGCTATCCCGACGACGAGGTCGTCGATGCGTCGGGCCATGTGGTGATGCCCGGGTTCGTCAACGCCCACGTGCATCTGTACGGCGTCCTCGCCCACGGCATTCCTCAGACCACTCCGGTCACCGGGTTCTGGAGCTTCCTCGAGGATTATTGGTGGCCGACGGTCGAGGATTCGCTCGATGCGGCGATGATCGTCACCGCCACCGAGTGGGTCTGTGCCGAAATGTTGCGCAGCGGGACCACCTCGTTCTACGACATCCTCGAAGCGCCCCACGCGCTCGGCGGGGTACTCATCGAACAGGCGTCGGTCGTCGAGCGGTCGGGAATGCGCGGCATCCTGTCGTTCGAGGCGACGGAACGAGCGGGGGCATCCATTGCGCAGGCCGGGCTCGATGAGAACTTGGCGATGATCGATCATGGCCGCCGAGGGGGCGCATCGGGCCTGGTCACCGGGGCGATGTGCTACCACACGACGTTCACCTGTTCCGAACGCTTCATCCGTCGGGCGTTCGAGATGGCCGCCGATCGCGATGTGTTCTGCCACGCCCACGTCAACGAAGGCACCCACGAGGGCGAGTGGTGCGCTGAGCACTACGGACGTCGGACGGTCGAGTGGTACGACGAGATCGGCGTACTCAGCTCCCGGTTCTTGGCGAGTCAATGCGTGCAGGTCTCATCGCAGGAGCAGGCGCTCCTCGGCGAGCGGGGCGTGCGGGTCGCCCATATGCCGCTGGCGAACTGCGAAGTCGGTGGCGGTATCGCCCCGATTCCCGAACTGGTCGCCGACGGCGCGACCGTCGGTCTCGGCTCCGACGGCTACATCAATGACTTCTTCGAAGTGATGCGCGGTGCGTTCCTGCTCCATAAAGCCCGGCTGCTTGATCCGGGGGCGATGCCGGCGACGACTGTGCTCGGGCTGGCCACGTCGGGTGGAGCGGCGGCGTTGGGATTTGGTGACCGTGTCGGGTCGCTGAAGCCGGGTTTCCAGGCCGACCTGCAGATCGTCGACGGCCGCTTCCCAACCCCCGCGACCAGCCACAACCTGTTTGATCAACTCGTGCTCTGGCGCAACGGCACTCACGTTCGAGACGTGATGGTGGCCGGTCGGTGGCGGGTTCGCAGTGGCATCGTCGATGGCGTCGACACCGACCGACTTCGGGCCCGCGTCCACGAGCAGGCGGAGCGGCTGTGGGCACGAGCCTGAGCGGCACGGGGCTGCTCCGCGAACTGGTCGCCGCCGTGGATCGCGGGGAGTCGGTCGCCCGCGTCGTGGTCGTCGAAGCCCATCGTTCGGTGCCTCGACGGGCTGGCGCATCGATGTTGGTGTGGGCAGATGGACGAACCGTTGGAACTGTCGGTGGAGGTGAGATGGAGGCCCGAGCGGTCCGTTCGGCGGGTGAGTCGCTGGCCGACGGTCGGCCGCGTCGTCTGCGATTTGAGCTGCTCGACCCCGGTGCGGGCGACCCGGGCGTCTGCGGGGGAGAGGTGGAGTTGTACGTGGAACCGCATGTTGGAGACCCGACGATCTACGTGATCGGTTGCGGACACGTCGGTCGGGCCGTCGTCGATCTGGCGCATTGGCTCGGTTTCCGGGTGGTGGCGACCGACGATCGAACAGAGTTGGTCACCGCTGACCATCTGCCCCACGCCGATGTCCGCATTGCCGGACCGATCGACGAGGTGCTTGCCCTCGCCCCGGTCACCGGCAACACCGATATCGTCGTCGTGACCAGAAATGTTGCTATTGACCTGGAAATTCTTCCGGCGTTGGTGGCGACCGAAGCCAGGTCGATCGGGGTGATGGGCAGTCGTCGCCGATGGGCGACGACTCGTACGGCGCTGCTCGAATGCGGGCTGACCGACCAACAGATCTCTCGCATTCACTCCCCGATCGGGTTGGAGATCGCCGCGGAGACTCCCGAGGAGATCGCCGTCAGCATCATGGCCGGAATCGTCGAATCGCGGCGTCGTGGCGCGGTGACCGACAATGCTGTTCGCTGATCATCCGGTGGTGCTCCGCGGCGGAGGCGATCTCGCCACGGGTGTCGCCGTTCGATTGCAGCGCAGTGGTTTCCCGGTGATCATTTGCGAATTGGCGCACCCGTTGACCGTGCGGCGCACGGTGGCAATGTCATCGGCAGTGCCCGCCGGCTCCGTGGTGGTGGAAGGTGTTGTCGCCCAACGGGTCGATACCACCGAGCAGGCGGTCGCGATGCGCGGCTCAGGCGTCGTGCCGGTGATGGTTTCGCCGACGCTGCCAACGCTCGCGGCCGTGCCCCGGTCGGTGGTGGTCGATGCCCGCATGGCCAAACGAGCACTCGACACGACCATCACCGATGCACCCCTGGTGGTCGGGCTTGGCCCCGGATTCGTTGCCGGGCATCACTGCCACGCCATCATCGAGACGCAGCGCGGATCTCGCCTGGGGCGGGTGCTGTGGAGCGGGTCGGGCGACCCGGACTCGGGGGTGCCCGGGGGGGTCGGGGGGGGGGGCCGCGACCGGGGGGGTCGGGCGGCGGGGGCCGGGGTGGTGTGGTGGGCGG
>JANNNL010000428.1:0-18632 GCA_031398525.1 Actinomycetes bacterium
GGCCTCACTGCATCCGCCACGCAGTCGGTCGTGACTTCCGGCCCGCCCAATCTCGACCCGGTGATCGTGGCGGCCGGTGACATCGCCTGCGCCAACGGCGTGATGTCGAAGAGCTGCGCGTCCGACCGGACGGCGAAGCTGATCGCCACCATTTCCCCGACCCGAGTGTTCCCCCTTGGCGACCTGCAATACGGACCCACCCGCACCGCAGCCGAGTTCCAGGGCGGCTACGGGCCGTACCCCGACCCCATCGCCCACCCCAGCTGGGGGGATTTCAAGGCGATCACCAGCCCGACGATCGGCAGCCATGAGTACGACGGCTTCCCGACCGCCGACGGGTACTTCGAGTATTGGAACGGCTCACCAACCGCCGACGGCCCAGCCGGCAAGCCCGACCAGGGGTACTACGCCGAGACCCTTGGCACGTGGCGGATCTTCCACCTGAACTCCCAGAAGGGCTACCAAGCAGGCGGGGCTCAGGATCAGTGGTTGGCGGCCGAGCAGGCGACCAACCCGACGAAGTGCTCGCTGATCACCTGGCATCACCCCCGGTACTCGTCGGGGGCCCACGGCGACCAGACCCGGGTGAACGGACTCTTCGCCACGGCCTACGCCGGGGGGGTCGAAGCGGTGCTCTCGGGCAACGATCACCTCTACGAGCGATTCGAGCCGCAGAACGCGGGAGGGGCCGCCGATGCGACTCGTGGAGTGGTGCAGTTCGTCGTCGGTTCAGGTGGCCGGAGCCTCTACAGCTGGGGATCGATCAAGGCGAACTCGGCATTCCGCAACAACACGAGCTACGGCGTGTTGTCGATGACCCTGCACGACGGCAGCTACGACTGGGCCTACATCGCCGAGGACGGCACGACGCTCGATAGCGGAACGACCAACTGCACTACATGAAGATGGCGTCGATGAATGATCTCGACGCCCCGTTCATGGAGACTGCGCTCGCCGAAGCGCGTCTCGCTCTCGATCACGACGACGTACCTGTCGGAGCGGTCGTGGTCCGCAACGGCGAGATCATCGCCCGCCGCCACAACGAGCGGGAACTGACCGGCGACCCAACCGCCCATGCCGAGGTACTCGCGCTGCGCGACGCAGCCGCCGTCGTTGGTTCGTGGCGGCTCGACGAGTGCACCCTGGTCGTCACGCTCGAACCATGCGTCATGTGCGCCGGAGCCCTGCTCAACGCCCGGATCGGCCGGTTGGTCTACGGTGCCGCCGACCTGAAGGGCGGAGCGACCGCCAGCCTCTACAACGTCAGCGCCGACCCTCGCTTGAACCACAACTTCCCCACCCGCCACGGCGTTGGAGCGGCGGAGTCGACGGCCCTGCTCGAATCGTTCTTCGCCAGCCGACGCGGGTGATCCGTCGGGTCCGCTCCGCGATCAAGCGGCAACTCGCTTGGTTGACCCCCCGCCGCATCCGGTAGGCTGCTCAACGGAAAGGTGCCCGAGCGGCCAAAGGGACACGCCTCGAAAGCGTGCGTTGTGAAAGCAACCGTGGGTTCAAATCCCACCCTTTCCGCCAAAAGTGCCTGTTCGTAGCAATACGAATCGGTTCACTACCAGGGAGAACGCACCGTCAGACCTCGCAAGGGGCCGGGTGCGTTCTTTCGCTTCACGGACCCCCACGAACGACGGCGACCGCGCAAAACGTGCACATTTTCGAGGTTTAGGGACAGCTGTCTCAAAATAGTGTTGGCGCGTTGCTGGCGACGATGCCGAACGCGAAGTCATTCGGCGAGTCGGGCGTTGAGCACGGCTGGGCGTGCATGGTGAGGTGCGATGTCTCGCTCGTTGTGTTCCATACCGGAGACATGACTCTCGACCCGGCCCCGCGTCGCGCAATCGGTTCAACGAATCCCGTTTGCTGGAAGCTGACGCTTAGTCGTTCCAGCCGTCGTCGAGGTCGAACTCGGCGAAGATGTCTTGGTCGCGTTGGCGTTCTGGATGGGGATCACCGCGTAGGGCTCGAAGTCCGGGGAGGGCGAGGTGGTCTTTGACGCGGTCGTAGCGCCTCCGGAGACGTCGATGCATGGGTCGTCGTGCGTTCGTGGCGGCAGCGTTGGGAACCGCGCGACTGCCCGAAGACCGGCTTCGGGCGGGTGGACCCGTCTTGTCGAGCGGCGACGAACAAGGAGATGACCTCATCGAGGCTGTAGCTGTCGATGTCGTAGCGGGTCATTACCCCGACGCGTCGACGGAACTCCCCCTCGCCGAGTTGCGCGATGATGTGGTCCACCTTGGATCGCGCCCTTGGTCCGATGTCGACCAGCATCATGGGATTCATGCCTACGTCGTCGTCCGACACCGATGGCCACCACATGTGCGACAGAGGGTTGCCCCGCGTCTGGACATCGTGTAACCAATGTGAGCGTTCGACATTGCTGGGCGTGACGCAGACAACGTGTCGCGCCACGCCCAGCGTGTACCGGATGTCAGTCGCCGATGATCCCGCCGTCAGCGCGGCGTACTGCGATCACCGACGAGCGGGGTCGGTTGCCGGGGCCGTCGGGCCACGAGCTGAACGCTGACGGGTTGTTGGGGTCGTTGACGAACGACGGGGATTCGCCCGGGTGCTGGATGCCGACGAACAACGTCTTGTTGTCCGGCGTCATCGCAATGCCGGTGATCTCACAGTTCGGTGGGCCGATCAGGAAGCGGCGGGTCTCGCGGGTCTCGGTATCGGCCACCAGCATCGTGTTCGCCCGCAGGTTCGCGTACTGCGGCAGCACTTGCTGACCGGTCGACGCATCGGTCTGCACCCACAGGCGGCCGAGCGGGTCGGTCCAGATGCCGTCGGGCGAACCGAACGAATCACCGACCACGGTGCCGGCGAAGTTCGGATCGCCAAGGCTCGGGTCGCCAGCCAAGATGAAGATCTCCCAGTCGAACGCGGTCCCACTATGGCCGTCGCGCTCCGTCCACCGGACGATGTGGCCGTACTGGTTGGCAGGACGCGGGTTGGCGGTGTCGACAGGAGGGTTCACTCCGGTGCCGCGCCGAGAGTTGTTGCTGCAGGTGACATACATCTGGCCGGTGACCTGGTCGTGGGTGATCCACTCCGGTCGGTCCATCTTCGTCGCGCCCACCGCGTCAGCGGCCTGACGAGTACGCACCAGCACGGTCGCCTGATCGGGGAAGCCGTTGGCCGCGGTCAGCGGGCCGACGCCGTGGACCAGCGGCAACCACTCGCCTGAGCCATCGGCGTTGAACTTGGCGACGTACAACGTGCCCCGGTCAAGGGGACTCTCCTTCTTGTCGCGCATGCGCTTCCACTTGTCGGCCGAGACGTACTTGTAGATGTACTCGAAGATCTGATCGTCACCCGAGTACACCACGGCCTTGCCGTCCTTGGCCGTGACCGACGTCGCGCCCTCGTGCTTGATCCGGCCGAGCGCGGTGCGCTTGACAGGAGCGACGTCCGGCTTGTTCGGATCGATCTCGGTGATCCACCCGAAGCGGTTCGACTCGTTGGGATGCTGAGCCACATCGAAGCGAGTGTCGTGCTCGAACCAGCGGTAGCCGAAGCCGACGGCGTTGATGCTGTAACGCGCCTGGTCCGGCGTGGCCGGCACTGCATTGCCGAAGTATCCGTCGAAGTTCTCCTCGGATGTGAGGTAGGTACCCCACGGCGACGCACCGCTGGCGCACTGGTTGAGGATGCCGATCACCGTGCGCCCTGTCGGATCGGCTGCGGTCTGCATCAGCGGATGGCCAGCCGCTGGTCCGGAAATTGCGCACGGCGTGAGCGTCGAGACACGGCGGTTGTGCCGCGACTCCTTCATCCGCCAGTGTCCATAGGTGTGCTGTTCGACCCGGATGATCGACACGCCGTGCGCCGCTTGCGACTTACGCACTTTCTCAGCAGTCCAGGGCGCGGTACCACCGACATGCAGCAGGCCGTCGTCGGCGTACTCATTGTTGACGCACAGAATGCCGCGCTGCTTGTCGAGGACAAACAACGCCATGCCGTCACAGTGCGAGCCGAACTGCTGCTCCTGATCGGCGGAAGTGTTCGACGCGTCGGGCAGATACGCCGGCATCGAACCGAGGATCGGATCGCCGTGACGCACAAGGATGTCGACGATGTAGCCATCGGGAACGGTGACGGTGTCGACCAGCGGCAGTGTCGGCGCCGGCAGCGGTGTGAACGTGACCGGCCGTCGCTTGGGCTTGCGGGCGCTATCGCTCGCGTGTGCCGGACTTCCGCCGATGAATGCAACTGCTGCGGCCCCAACGCCGAAGGCCAGCACGCCGCGGCGGCTCATCCGCTGCTCGAGCACGTCCATAAACGACGGTGCGGTTGATGGATTGGAGACGTTGTCGTCCGCCTGCATGATTCCTCCCGGTAGTTATCCCCCCACGTGAGGGTTTAGCACATGATTCAGACGAGCGACAGGCCCGAAACGCCTGTCCGGTCCCACATACGTCCCGGCGCGGCGTGCGTGTGGTTGAGTTGCGTGTGGTTGAGATCGAGGAGGACGCGTTGGTGACCGGCAGATTCGCAGGACGTGTGGTCGTCATTACCGGTGCCAGCCGCGGGATCGGCGCGCCAACAGCGCTGGCATTGGCCAAACTGGGCGCTGACCTGGCACTCGTGGCTCGCACGGTCGACGCCCGAGAAGACATCGGCGGTTCGCTCGCCGAGACCGCCGCCGCGGTACGGGAACATGGCGTGCGATGTCTGGCGGTGGGCGCGGACTTGGGCGATCCGGCCGACCGGGCCGCCGTCGTTCCGACAGTGATCGCCGAGTACGGCCGCATCGACGTGCTGATCAACAACGCGGCGGCCGCTATCTACGGCTCGCCGGTCACCTACTCCGACAAGCGGCGCCGCCTGACGATGGAGGTCAATTTCTTTGCGCCGTTCGAGCTCACCCAGGCGATGATTCCGCCGATGGTCGAACGCGGCGAGGGTTGGGTGGTCAATCTCACCTCGGGGGCGGCGACCCACAAGACGGGTCCACCATTCGACAACCCCATCGAAACCGGCGTCTACGGGGCGAGCAAGGCGGCGCTCGACCGGATGACCAACGCGATGGGAGTCGCCCTCTACGGCACCGGAGTCCGGGTCAACTCCGTGCGCCCGCGGGCGGCCGTGTTGAGCGAGGGGGCCAACATCCTGGTCGGCGGCGTGCTGCGGCCCGATCAGATCGAGCCGATGGACACGATGGTCGCGGCGATCCGTGCCCTGTGCGACTGCCCGGCCGATCGCACTGCCGGCAGCTACATCTCGGGTGACCTGTTGGCGGAGATCACCGCGGCCGAGATCGCGGCCGCAGCCCCCAACGCACCCGGTTCGGAAGGCTGACCCGATGACAACCACCTCACATCTCGACTGGACGGCGGGGACCGCGCTCGACGTGGCAATGGCCGCCGCATTGGTTGGACCTGGCGCGCCGTTCGAACTCCGCGACGAACCGGTGCTCGGCACAACCCTCCCCGTGTTCGCCTCCCGGCCACGTTCGTTGTTGCAGCTCTTGACCTCAGCGGCCGCCCGGTTTCCCGAGCGCGACTACCTGGTCTTCCCCGAACGGACGCTGACGTACGGCAACGTGCACATGCCTATCGCGGCCGCTGCTCGACGACTGCGCGACGACTTCGGGATCGGCCGAGGCGACCGAGTGGCGATCGCATCGGCCAACGGCGTCGAGTACGCGATCACCTTCTGGGCGGCAACGTCACTCGGGGCGATCACGGTGGCCTTGAATGGCTGGTGGACGCCGTCCGAGCTCGCCTACGGCATCACCCACACCACACCCAAGGTCGTGTTCGCCGACTCCCGCCGTTTCCAGCGACTCACCGAGGCGGGCGATCTCGGTGTCCCGATCGTCGAGTTCAATGGCCAGTGGTGGGGCGACGAGACAGCCGGTGGCCAACTGCCGCAACTCGACGTCGACGAGGACGACCCGTACCTCATTCTGTTCACCAGCGGCACGACCGGCCGACCGAAGGGGGCAGTACTCTCGCATCGCGGCACCATCCATTTCATCTGGTCGTCGATGACGACGGGTGCGGTCCACGGCGCGCTCCATCGTCTGCCCCCGGCCCCGGCGCGGGGTTGCACATTGTCGGCCGCGCCAATGTTCCATGTCTCGGGCATGACCAGCCAGGTGATCATGGCCCCGGCCACCGGACTGATCGTCGTCTACCCACCCGTCGGCCGCTGGGACGAGGACACCCATCTTCGGCTCAGCGAGCAGCACCGCGTGACTGCCTGGGGGTTGGTGCCGACCCAGATGTGGCGTCTCCTCGAACACCCCACCCTCCACGACTACGACCTGTCGTCGCTCGCCTCGGTGGGCGGCGGCAGCGCGGTGTGGGCTCCCGAGTTGATCCGCCGAATCGGTGAGCAACTCCCCCATGTGCGGGCGTCGGTTCGCCTGGGCTACGGCATGACCGAAACGACAGGCCTCGGCACCCTGCTACTTCCGCCGTTCACGAACGCTCATCCCGACAGCGTCGGCTCGGCCAGCGCGGGCGTCGAGGTTGAAGTCCGAGATCCCGCGACAGGGATCACGGGCGAGACCGGCACCGTTGGCGAGGTCTGCTTGCGAACTGCTGCGGCGTTCCTCGGCTATTGGAACAATCCGACCGCTACGGCGGCGGCAATCAACGACGAGCGGTGGTATCGCACCGGCGACTTCGGCGTCGTCCGCGACGGCCGCTTGTATCTCGAGGGACGCCGCACCGATTTGATCGTCCGCGGCGGTGAGAACATCTATCCCGTCGAAATCGAGAACCGACTGGGGGAGCATCCCGAGGTAGCCGATGTGGCGGTGATCGGCGTCGAACATCCGACGCTCGGCCAGGAAGTAAAGGCCGTCGTGGTGCGCCGCTCCGATGCGCTCACCGCCGAGGCCCTACGCGCCTGGGCAGCAATCACCCTGGCCTCGTTCAAAGTCCCCACGTACATCGAGTTCATCGACGAACTGCCGCGCAACGCCACCGGCAAGGTGGTCAAACAGCTGCTCATCGAACCTCAGCAGGCCTCGACGTTCATTGCCGAGTAAAGCTGCTACGGCCGGGCACCCGGCCGCGGCACCCAACCGAGCACGTCGTCGACGTTGCGCGGATCAAATTGCTGGCGCGTGGCGACCGCTCGCTCAACGCGATCGAGTTGGAACAGCCGTCCGGCGTCACGGAGTCGACACCACGCAACGAGGGACCAGACACCGCCGGCCGAGTAGAAGCCGATCGGTTCCACCGGCCGTCTGGTCCGTTCGCCGTTGCGGTCGACGTAGGCCAGGCGAACGACCCGTTGTAATCGCACCGAGTCCTCGATCACCGACCTGACCCGGGGTTGCACGCCTGTGCCTGCGGGGGCGGCGACCCGGAGTCGATCCCGCAGGGACTCGACGGCAATTCGCCGCGGGTCGTCCAGCAGGTCGAGCAACTTGCCAATCGCGGACTGGCCCGCGGTTGCGTACGGTGTGCCGATGGCGAGGTGAGCACCGGTCACCAGCGCAACGATCTCGGCATCGTCGAAGACCGCCATCGCTCGGGTTGGGCGAGCGACCGAGCCCGTACCGCCACCACGCCCCGATTGCCCATACAACGGCACGCCGGCGTTTCGCAGCGCGGCAAGGTCACGTTCGATCGTTCGTCGCGTCACGCCGAGTTCGACCGCAAGTCGATGAGCTGCAACGGTCGCCGGCGCAGCGCGGCGGAGCCGATCTGTGATCGCGTACAGCCGCTCGATTCGTTGCACGTCGACATTCTTGCGGAAACTCCGACACTCTGTTGTCGCACGGGTCTGGCACTGTCACGAGATGACCCCGACACCACCTGCACTCGGATGGGTGCTCCTCTACGTCAACGACGTGCCATCAGCGACCGAGTTCTACGTCAGCGCTTTGCGACTCGCCGTTCGATTCGCTGACGACTCAGGCGACTACACGGAGATGGAAACCGGATCAACCACCCTCGCGTTGTGTGCCCGCACCCTGGCCGCACAATCGACGGGTCTCGATCTCGGCGACCGAGGTTCGCCGTCTGGAAACGTAACTCTCGTGTACCCCGACGTTGCGGCGGCATACGCTCACGCCGTGTCGATGGGAGCGGCACCAGTTCACGAACCAGTGACCAAGCCGTGGGGCCAAGTCTCGTCCTACGTGCGCGACACCGACGGCAATCTCATCGAGATCGCGTCCCCCATCAACTCGTGAGACGTGGGTTGACGAGGTGTAACGTCCCAGAACTAGAATGATAATCTAGTTTTCAGTAGTCTCGCAACCGTCGAAAGGACACCGATGACCACCGGCTCGAAGCGCTACACGATCATTTCCTCCGATACGCATGCGGGGGCGAACCACGAGACCTACCGCGAGTACCTCGACCCGAGATACCTCGACGACTTCGATGCCTGGCGCGGGAAGTACAAGAACCCGTGGAAAGACCTGCGCGACACCGACCTGCGGGTGCGCAACTGGGACGACGATCGCCGCGACCGCGACCAACTGGCCGACGGCGTCGTCGGCGAAGTGATCTTCCCGAACACTGTCCCGCCGTTCTACCCCGGCTTCGTGCTGTTCGCCCAGCCACCGAAGCCCGACGAATACGAGCATCGCCGCGCCGGCATCCATGCCCACAACCGCTGGCTGGTCGACTTCTGCGGGCGAAAGCCGTATCAACGCGCGGGCATCGGCCAGATCTTCCTCAACGACATCGATCACGCCATCGAAGACGTCACATGGATCAAGGAGAACGGCCTGCGCGGCGGCGCACTGCTGCCGACGGTCGCCCCCGACGTCACCTGGGTCAAGCCGCTCTATCACCCCGACTACGACCGGTTGTGGGCCGCGATGCAAGACCTCGACATCCCAGTCCACCTCCATGGCGGCACCGGCTCCCCGAACTACGGGCGGTTCGCCGCATCGCCGCTGTTGATGATCTCCGAGGTCAACTTCTACGGCATGCGCCCGTTCGTCCACATGTTGCTGGCGGGCGTGTTCGAGCGCTTCCCGCGACTCAAGTTCGTGATCACCGAAAGCTCCGCATCGGGCACTGTCGCTCAAGTCAAGCATCTCGATCCGATGATCGCCATGGTGCGCCAAGGGGCGATCGGCGAGTTGAAGTACACCGCCGACGACGCCCTACCCCGATCGGCCAGCGACTACTTCCGCCAGAGCGTGTGGAACGGAGCGAGCTTCCCCGGCCCGGCCGATCGTGACGCTCGCATCCATATGGAAGCCGATCGGTTCATGTGGGGCAGCGACTACCCCCACGACGAGGGCACCGCCCCGTTCACCCGCGAGCATCTGCGCCAGATCTTCCACGCCACCCCTGAGGCCGAGATGCGCGACATCCTCGGCGGGAACGCCGCCAAGCTCTACGACTTCGATCTCGACAAGCTCGCCCCGCTCGCCGAGCAATGGGGACCGACCGTCGAGGAGATCGCCACTCCGCTCGACACGATGCCCGAAGGGGCCAATCGGGCGCTCTTGAAGGGCGTCGCATAGCGGCCCAGTCGGCTGCGGTGACCATCGGGTTACCGCAGCCCGAACATCTGATCCCCACCCAGCGGGCTCGTCGAGAGCGGATCGTCGATGCCGCGTTCGAACTGTTGATGCGGCGCGAGTACGACGCAATCCAGATCCGCGAGGTCGCCGACCATGCCGGGGTCGCCCTCGGCACGCTCTATCGCTACTTCGGCTCCAAGGAACATCTCTTCGCCGCCGCTCTCGTCAGGTGGGGAGCGGCGTTGCGGTCACGGGTGCAGCAAGGGAACGTCGTCAATGCCGATGTCGCCGGACAGCTTGCCGACATTTACCTTCGGGCGATCGACGCATTTGAAAGGCGGCCCCAGTTCTTTCGCACCCTGATTGCGATCGAGTCGACCACCGATCCGTACGCCCGCGATCTATGGGCGGAGTTCGGCACCGTCACCCGCGGCTCATTCGACACGCCCCTGGCTGCGTTTGACCCAGAGCAGGCTGACGCCATCTCCCACACGCTGATGCACGTCTTGCATGGCTCGTTGCGGGCCTGGTCGAACGGCACATTGACGATCGAAGATGCCCGGAACCGCATGGCCGGAGCCGTCACTCTGATTTTCTCGCCCCCACCCATTGCCTCATGAGACGCAACTCCATCTTCAAGGAGAACGCCCGATGACATCGAGCGCCACGACCACAAGCGGGCCGTCTGAAACCGTCGAGCAGGCGGAGTTCCGGGCCGAGGTGAGGGCGTTCCTCGCCGCCAACGCCCAACCCAAGCGCGAGACCAGCCCGTGGACACTGATGTTCCATCGGTCCGCCGTCGACGCGCGCGCTGCGTTCGAACGCGGTCGGGCGTGGCAAGGCACCCTGTTCGCTCATCGACTCGCCGGGATGACGTACCCGGTCGAGCTCGGCGGACGCGGGGGCACCCCGTGGCACGAGCGGATCTACTCCGAGGAAGCGGCGGACTACGACGTCAGCTCACGGTTCGTCGCCGCGACCATCGCCATGCTCGGCCCCGCCCTGATGAAGCACGCATCGGCCGAACAAAAGACCCAGTACGTGCCCCGACTGCTCTCGGGCGAGTACGCATTCTGCCAGCTGTTCAGCGAGCCCGGGGCGGGCAGCGACCTGGCCGGACTGGCCACCCGAGCGGTCCGTGACGGCGATGAATTCGTCGTCACCGGCCAGAAGGTATGGAACTCGGCCGCCCAGTTCTGCAACTGGGGCATGATCCTGGTGCGCACCGACCCCGACCTCCCCAAGCACCGCGGCATCACGTTCCTGCTGGTCGACATGACCTCCCCCGGGATCGAGGTGCGTCCGCTCGTGCAGCCATCGGGGGCATCGGAGTTCAACGAAGTATTCCTCAGCGAGGTACGCATTCCGGTCGCCAATGTTGTCGGCGACATCAACGGTGGCTGGGCGGCGGCGCGCACCGTGCTGTCGAACGAGTCGGCGTTCATCGGCGGAGGGTCCGCCGGCGGGGCCCATGCCAAGCTCGTCACGCTCGCGGGGCGCTATGGCAAGCTCCCCGACCCGACGGTGCGCCAGACGCTTGCCACCACCTATACGCGTGAATTCCTGCTACGGGTGATGGGAGATCGCATCATCGCTGCGGTGCGGCGGCGCGAGGTCCCACCGATGGATCCGTCGATCCTGAAACTGTTCATCGCCAACAACCGGGTGATCAGCGGCAATCTCGCCATGGAGTTGGCCGGGCCCGCGGGCATCGCCACCGACGACGAGATCTCTCAGTGGATTCAGGCTGAACTCATCGGTCGCTTCTCGATCTCGATCGGCGGAGGCACCAACGAGGTGCAGCGCAACAACCTCGCGGAGCGCGCCCTCGGGCTGCCCAAGGAGATGCGTAACGATCACGAACTCCCCTGGAGAGACATCCCCCGCAGCTGAGCACGGCAGATTTCGCGAATCAGACGCGGTGGATGGCGCGCAGGCCGGCCCAGGCGAGATCGGAGACCTGCTGGGCGATCACGTCGGGGTCGAAACGCATGCCGTCGGTGACCAACTGACGGCTCACCCCTTCGGCCAGGCCGGCGAGCCCATGGGCGACGGTTCGTCGGTGATGCTGGTCGACGTCGACCGCGATCAGCGGGGCGATCGCCTCGGCGGTGTGATCGACCACGCGGCGAACGGCTTCGGCAAACTCGGGCTCGGGGGGTGCCCCGCTGTTGAACAGCAAGCTGAACGCGTCGCGGTCCTCATGTACCCAATGGAAGTAGGCCCGGAAACCCTGTTCGGTTTGGGCCTTGCCGCTCACTGCGTTGCTCGTCGCCTTCGAGATCGAGTCGATCAGCTTTCCGCCGACCGCATCGAGCAGCGCCAAATACAGCTCGCGCTTGGAGTCGAAGTGCTGGTAGAGCACCGGTTTGGTCACTCCGGCGGCATCGGCGATCTCGTTCATCGACGCGCCGTGGTACCCCAATCGGGCAAAAACCTCGAGAGCCACATCGAGCAGTTGTTCACGTCGAGCAGGGGCGGTGAGTCGAACGGACATGAGTTACTAGATGGTAACCGACTTTCCCGACGCCCACCCAAGGCTTTCGACGAGAGCGGTCGCCCTACAGACCCTTTTCGCGATCATCCCGCTCGGCGGCCTTGACGCCGTAGCCCAACACCAACGCCGGCGCAAGCAGGATCGATCCGGCGACCATGCAGGTTGTGATGATCGCCACCATCGTTCCGTTGAACGTGAACACGAACGCCATCACGAACACGGCGATCGCCAGGGCAAACAGGAGATACCCAACCCGGTTGGCAATCAACGTCCAGTGCGCCACCTTGGCCCGCCGAATCCGCACCGGATCAATTGATTCGCGCTGTTCCACCCGGGGGCTCCGCCCCCGAACCCCATCGCCACCCGATTCGCTGGCGCTCGGTCGGTCGGCATTCGCTTCGCTCATGACCCCCATCGTTATCGGACAGGTAGGGTCGTTTGCCATGTCTGCTGAGACTTTGCTCGTTCAACCCGCGCCGGTTCGGGTCGAGATTCACGGTGCGGTGCAGTTGGTGACGATCGATCGGCCGTCGCGTCGCAATGCGGTCGACATCGAGACGCTGATGGGTCTGATCCGCGCCCAGGCCCAGGCTGCTGACGCGGCGGGCGAGATTCGCGTGGTCGTGCTGACCGGTGCGGCACCGGCCTTCAGCGCCGGAGCCGACCTCACCGACGTCGAGAGCGGCAAGTTCACCGGTCTGCTCGGCAGTGTGCTGCAGGGCTTCGGGCGTCTCCCGATCACCACCATCGCGGCGATCGACGGCCCGGCGCTCGGAGCTGGGACCCAGTTGGCGATCGCCTGCGATCTGCGGGTGGCGACGCCCACCAGTCGATTCGGCATTCCCGCCGCCCAACTCGGCCTGGCCGTAGACGAGTGGACCATCGAGCGGCTCGCCGCACAGGCTGGATCCTCCATTGCCCGCAACATGCTGCTCGCCGCATCCACCTACACCGCGGAGCAACTTGAGCAGAACGGGTTCATCCATCGCCGAGGGGCCCTCGATGTCGCCATGGAATGGGCCACACAGATTGCCGGCCTCGCCCCATTGACCATCGCCGCCCACAAACTTGCCCTCGAAGCCCTGCTACCGCCCCATTCCCACGACAACCTGTTCGAACAGGCCCGCCAGCGAGCATGGGACAGCGCCGACGCGACCGAGGGTCGCCAGGCATTCATCGAGAAGCGCCCGGCCATGTTCACCGGGGCCTGAAGCGTCAGAGGACGGAGAACGACACCTGACGTTGCTCCGGGTCGGCCCGGTCGAGACGTAGCGACAGCACGTCACCGGGCTTCTTCCCGCGCACTTCGACGCGAGCGATGATCGCCGGATCGTCGATCTGCACCTTCACACCACCGCGCGGATCGAGATCGATCACTGCGGCAGTGAACCGCTGGCCGATGCGGCCCATCATCGACACCGCTTCGACGAGATCGACGACCTCACGGTCGATTTTCGACGTACGAGCCTCGGCTGCATCCATGACTTCGGGGAGTCGTTCGAAGGCCTCGACGACCTCGGCCGGCACCGACCGACCGGCGCTGATCGCGACGACGGTGGCGAGCACGTACTTGTCGGCCAAGCGACGCAGCGGCGCGGTCGCATGGGCATACGTCGAAGCAATTGCCGCGTGCCACGGCGCCACGCCCGGAGTGAACGGCGCGTAGCTCGCCCCGCCCGAGGCCCGACGGACCGACAGCAGGAACGCCGCCGCCTTGGGATCGTCGGTCGACAACGATCGGGCAAACCGGTCGAGTGGCGTGTCACGGGTCCATCGCAACCCCAGGCCATGGGCGGCGTGGCGCAAGCCCTTCACTTCCCGGGCATCAGGTTCCTCCATCACCCGAAACAAGCCGACTCCGGCCGACTGCATCGCCTCGGCTACAGCCAGATTGGCCGCCAGCGACATCGTTGCGTTGTCGTCCTCACTGGATAGGCGGGGCCGGATACGCAGCTCGTAGCCGCCATCGGGGGTGTCAACGATCTCCTGCTCGGGAAACTCCACCCGACTCGCCCCTCGGGCATCCTCGTCGCTGCGGATCCGGCGGGCCAGTTCCGCCAACGCCGGGGGCAGATCGCCCGGGCCGACGGCGTCATAGGCAAGCTTGGCCCGGCTGCGGATCATCGCCCGTTCGGCCGACCGCAATGTCGCCTTGCCCTGCGGGTCGACGACGACCGTCATCATCACGGCCGGGCGCGGCCCATCGGGGAGCAGGCTGGCGGCCGCTTCGGCCAACGCCGGCGGGTACACCCCCGCCTTGCCATCGGGCAGATAGACCGTCAGCGCCCGGTTCCACGCTTCAACGTCGAGGGCCGAGCCGGGCGCGACGAACGCCTCGACGTCGGCGATTGCGTAGTGCAACACCACGTCGTCACCCTCGGTCGACACGGCGAATGCCTGGTCGAGATCGGTAGCCGACGCCGGGTCGATCGTCGCGAATGGAATATCGGTTCGGTCGGGGCGTTCGCCGGGCCGGAAGTCGGCGGCGGCCTGGCGAGCCGCGTTGTTCAGCGCGTCAGAGAACCCGGCGGGCACCTCGTGCTCAACGCGAAGGCGAGCAATCCCGGCGGAAAGAACCTGGTCATGAGTGGTATCGCGCATCATCGTCCTACATAGCGGGCGGGCCGCTTCTCAAGGAAGGCGCGAGCACCCTCACGGTGATCTTCGGTCTGAAACAACTCACCCAACGTCGACGAGACCCACGCGCCCAACGACCTCCAGTCCGGATCGACGGCTCGCCGCAACCCAGCCTTGAGTCGTTGCACCGCCAAGGGCGGATTCGAAGCGATACGGCCCGCCAGGTCCATCGCGGTGTCGAGGAGGTCGTCGTGCGGCACGACTCGCGACACCAGACCCATCGACAATGCCGTGGAGGCATCGATGACCTCGCCGGTGAACAGCAACTCCGCTGCGCGCTCGCGACCGACGAGTTGGACGAGCCGCCCCAGGCCGGCCACATCGGATACCAGACCCCGCAGCACGAAAAACTCGCCAAACCTTGCCCGTTCGCTGACAACGCGGAGATCCGCCATCAGCGCCAACTCCATGCCCCAACCGACGGCCGAACCGTTGACCGCGGCGATGATTGGCACATCGGTGTACAGCAATGCATCGGCCGCCGGGGTGAGCCGAGGAGCACGCTCGACGGTCGACATCTCGGGGGCCTGGCCCTCGGCCCCACCGCCCATTACTTGGCGGACGTCGTCACCCGAACAGAACGCCGGGTCGACACCGGTGATGATCAAGCATCGAGCTGTGGTTGTGCGCACCAGCCGCTCAAGTTCGGCATACATCGAGTGGGTGAGCGCGTTGCGGGTGGCCGGACGGTTGAGGGTAATCAACCCGACGTGCTCATGCTCGTCGTAGACCACATCGTCGGCGACCAGTTCGCTCAACGGCGGACTCCCATGAACATCGTCTTGAGCGCCTCGTAGTGCTCGATGCAATGGCCAGCGCCGAGCACGACGGCTTCGAGCGGCATCGGTGACATGTGCACCGGAACCTGCGTTTCCCGCTCGATGCGAGAAGCCAAACCGCGCAGCATGCCGCCGCCGCCGCACAGGAACATGCCGCGGATCAAGAAGTCCTGCGCCAACTCCGGCGGGGCCTTCGACAGACAACGGATCACCGATTGAACAATCGCGGCGACCACGTCTTCGATCGCCCCGCGGATCTCTTGCGGGTTGAGCGTTACCGTCTTGGGCAGCCCACTCATCAGGTCTCGGCCGCGGACCTCGGCGTGGGATTCGTCGGGGGTGGGGTCGGCCGAGCCAATGGCGACCTTGATCTCTTCGGCAGTTCGCTCGCCAATGGCGATGCCGTGCTCCCGGCGCACATAGCTCTGGATGGCGTTGTCGATGTCGAAGGACCCGACCCGCACCGCTTCAAGCGCCACGATGCCGCCGAGGGAGATAACGGCGGTCTCGGACGTGCCGCCACCAATGTCGATGACCATGTTGCCTACTGGCTCGTCGATCGGCAGGTCGGCACCGATTGCCGCCGCCATCGGCTGTTCGATCAACTGGGCGTCGGCGGCGCCGGCCCGGCGGGCCGCGTCGGTGACGGCGCGCCGCTCGACCTCGGTAATCGCCGACGGCACGCAGATGACCACCTTCGGCCGGTTGAACCGCGTGACGCCGACGCGCTGCAACAACAGGCGGATCATCTTCTCGGTGATCTGGAAGTCGGTGATCGCGCCACCGCGCAACGGGCGAACGGCGACGATGTAGCCGGGGGTCCGACCGATCATCTGCCATGCTTCGCGGCCGGTGGCCAGCACCTCACCGGTTTGGCGGTTGAGGGCAATGACCGAAGGCTCGTTGAGCACGATACCCCGGCCCTTCATGTAGACGAGGGTGTTGGCGGTGCCGAGATCGATAGCGAGGTCACGAGCCACGGCTAATCCTCACGCCAATCGTCATCGCGCTTTGCGTCTTGCACCCGGTCGATGACCTCGCGACGGGCATCGGATGAGAGAGCATCCATATGCGCCCGGTGGCGCGACAGCCCATCGATCGGACCACCTCCCGATCGGTTACGCAGTACCACCAGGGCAATGCCTGCCGCCACGATCAGCAGCGCCAGAATGATTGCTACGGTCTTCATCGTTTCCCGTCCACTGCGCCCGGCACGGTGATGTGCTGGGCGCCCAGCGCCCAGTCGGCTCCAGCGTTCCACACCTCGTGCTTCCAGATCGGGACACTCGCCTTGAGGGCGTCAATACCGAACCGGGCCGCTTCGAATGCTTCCGGGCGATGCGGCGATGACACGACAACAATCACTGACGACTCACCCAACTCCAGCTTGCCCAGACGGTGCAACAACGCCACCCGGCCAACGGTCGGCCACCGAGTGCGAATCTCGTCGTCAATCTGCATCAATCGGGGCAACGCTTGTTCCTCGTAGGCCTCGTAGGTGAGGTGCGAGACGTCATTGCGGCCATCAGCGTAGTCACGCACCGTGCCCGAGAACAGCACAACGGCCCCGCAGGACGGCTTCACTGCCCACGTATAGGCGGTGCCCACCGGGAGTTCGAGATCGGTCAGCGCGATCCACGTCTCGCCGTCGGGGGATACCAGCACGCTGCGCATCGTAGCCCGACAAGGGTCGATCGCACCTGGTGGTGATGTGGTGCCGCCGACCGGCGTCCGCGTCGACTGTCGCCTGGGTTTGCCAGGCGTCACCTAGACCCGCGGCCACTTGCTCGCCCAAGGTCATTACCGTGGGGGCTGTGAATGATGGCGCGTGGGAGGGCGAAGACTCGATACCGCCTGCCCCCGTTCCCCGTCACGAACGCGAATGGCGCCATCCATCTGAGCTTGGACGTCCCGAGTTGGCGACCTTCGAGACGCGCTCCGTCAGCAAGAGTGCACTGGCCGTCGCCGGGTTCACCGGAGTCGCCCTGAGCCTCGTTCTCGGCCGAGTACTCATTCCGAGTGGTGGTGGCGACGCCGCGCAGGTCGCCGACATCGCCTCCACCTCGTCCGCTCGATCGGTCACGGCCACGCTCGTGGTTCCGTCCTCACCCGTTGTGTCAACAACCATCAAGGTCGCTGAGCTGACGACAACGGTCCCGGGCGCTGTCGAACCGGTAGCCACCCCCTCGCCACCCCCGACCGCCGAGGCGGTACCCGGCACCGTCACGGAGCCCTCGGTTGCCACCCTGTCAAATCCCGAACCACGAATCGGGGCTGCGGTCGTCTCGATTGGCGACACCGATCACCTCGGTGTGCTGTGGAACGGACGACATGCCATCGCGACGACGGGGGCAGGCGAACTCGGTGCCACCTTGTCGTTGCGCCTTCGCGACGGCTCAACGCTCGACTCCATCGTCGTTGCAGAGGATGCCGGGTTGGTGTTGCTCGAACTCGTCGAGCCGACGCAGGCCGACGAGGTCGCAACGGCCTGGCCTCATCCGGACGGGGACGCCCGATACATCGGCACTGACGGCCGGGTCTCGTCGGTAGTAGTCGAACCCGGTACTGACGGGGTCTACTCGCTGGACAACGGCGCAATAGGCGAGGGACATTCCGTTCGCCAGGGAACCCCGGTCATCGACGGCGAGGGTCGGTTCATCGGCATGTGCGCGCCCGGACCCGACGGTGTGACCACGTTGGTGTCGTGGACTCCCGTTGAGTCGCTCATGGCCAGAGCCGACCAGCTCGGCGCGTGGATTGGCGTCCGATCGGGGTCGGGCCCCAACGAGTCGGCAACGATCGCCGAAATCGCCCCGAGCGCGCCAGCCGACGCGGCCGGCATGCTGGTTGGCGACGTAGTGATGGCGATCGACGGGCACCCCGTGGGTTCACTCAGCGAGCTTGGAGGACGGCTCCGGGTGATCAGCCCCGGCTCTGCTGTCACCTTGACCCTCCAACGAGCCGGCATCGAGATCGCTGTGGTCGTCAACACCGTCGGGCGACCGGATGCGTCGGACGCTCTGGGCTAGCGCTGCACTACCGACGAAGTCGACGAAGCACCCTGACGACGCCCAGCGCTGCGGCCACCATGCCGCTGACCATGCCGCCGAGGGCAAGTTCCTGCTTACGTTGTGGGGTCAACATCGTCCACCAACGGGCCTCGGTCCCCTCGACGTAGGTCTGCTCGTTGGTCACCGTCGGCCGCCACCCGGCCGTCTTCAGGCGGTCGTTGGCAACGAGCCACGGGTGC
>JANNNL010000432.1:0-6889 GCA_031398525.1 Actinomycetes bacterium
CCCTGGTCGGGCTGGCGGGTCGATCGTTCTTGTTGGCCGCCGGACTGCTGGCCGACAGAATGCAGCCCGCCCACTCCGGTATTCGTTATGGCGCGGCTCTGGGAATGGCGCTTATCCCGTCCGCTTGCGCCTCGTGGGCCGCTCCCTGGGTAGCCGGCAACGACGGAGAATCGACCGAGCATCTCGTTCGATTGATTATCGTCCTCGCCGTCGGGGCTGTCGGGCTGATCGTTGGCGTGTGGCGAAAGCAGGCCGGTTGGTTCGTGCCCTCAGCAGTTGGCGTCAGCATCGCCGCGGCTTCACAGATCTGGACCTCGATCGCCGCGCTCCCGCGATGGGTCGCTCTGGCCCTGGCAGGCTCCGCGCTCGTCGCCGCTGGCGCTCGCATCGAGGGGCTCCAACGGCGAAGCCAGCTCACCGGTGAGTGGCTACGTCGACTCACCTGATCACTGCCTCGACCGCCGGGTGTTGCCGATGACGGGTACGTCTGTGCGAATTCCCAAGACATGGCATCGTCGGGAACGGGGAATCGACCAGGGCCATAGGTCCCGTGCAGCGGTGCCGGTTGGCGGTGGGTGGTTGCCTCGTCGATTGGCACGATTCGAGGTACACGGTTGGCGCATTTCGGCGCACCGGTCATGAGAGGTCGCCATGAGCTTCCACGTCGATTCCGAGGTCGGTCAGCTGCGCCAGGCGATCGTCCATCGCCCCGAGTTGGAGTTGAAGCGGCTCACTCCGAGCAACCGGGAAGCGCTGTTGTTCGACGACATTCTGTGGGTGAAGAAAGCCCGCCAGGAACACGATGCGTTCGCCGACGCGCTACGCGACGCCGGCGTGCATGTTCATTTGTTCGATGAGTTGCTGCGCGACACGCTGGCTGTCTCCGAGGCCAAGAAACACATCCTCGACAGCGTGTTCGACGACCGGGTGTTCGGCCCGATGGCCGTCGACGACCTGCGCAACCTGTTCGATTCGATGAGTGTTGATGATCTGACGATGTATCTGATCGGTGGGATGTCCAAGCGCGAGGTGTTGGAACGCATCGCTGAGCCCAAGTCGATCCCGTTCGCGGCGATGGACATCGATGCGTTGTTGTTGCCACCGCTGCCGAACACGATGTTCACGCGTGACACCTCGGCGTGGATCTATGGCGGGGTGTCGATCAACTCGATGCGCAAGAAGGCTCGCATGCGCGAGACCGTGCACTACGAGGCGATCTACAAGTTCCACCCGTTGTTCGCCGACGCCGAGTTTGAGGTGTGGTCTCCAGGCACGGCCAACGGCGTGGCGACAACCGAGGGCGGCGACATTCACGTCATCGGTCGAGGCTCGGTGCTGATTGGCATGAGTGAACGCACCTCGCCGCAAGGCGTCGAACGCCTGGCGGCCCGGCTATTCGCCGGTGGTGAGGTCACCAAGATCGTAGCCGTGCAAATGCCCGAAGCACGCAGCGTGATGCACCTCGACACGGTGATGTCGATGGTCAGCCCCGACACGTTTACCAAGTACGCCGGGCTGGGTATGTTGCCGTCGTACACGATCGAACCCGGCGATCACGACAAGGAACTTCACATCACCGCCCACGCCCCCGATGAGATGCACCAGGTGATCGCGGCATCGCTCGGGCTCGCAAGCATCAACGTGTTGACCGCCACCCAAGACGTTCGGGCGGCCGAGCGCGAGCAGTGGGACGACGGCTGCAACGTACTCGCAGTACGACCCGGTGTCGTCGTCGCCTACGAACGCAACGTGACCACCAATACCCATTTGCGCAAGAGCGGCATCGAAGTCATCACGATTGCGGGCAATGAACTCGGCCGCGGTCGCGGCGGGCCGCGGTGCATGACGTGCCCCATCGAACGGGACGGGATCTGAACGATGTCGTTCAACCTGCGCAACCGCAACTTCCTCAAAGAACTCGACTTCACCCCCCAGGAATGGCACTACCTACTGCAACTTTCCAAGGACCTGAAAGCCGCCAAGTACGCGGGGAACGAAGTCCCCCGGCTGGGCGGCAAAGAGATCGCCCTGATCTTCGAGAAGGCCTCGACCCGTACCCGCTGCGCCTTCGAGGTCGCCGCGTCGGACCAGGGAGCGTCGGTCACCTACCTCGACCCCGGCGGGTCACATGTCGGCAAGAAGGAATCGATGAAAGACACCGCCCGGGTGCTCGGGCGGATGTATGACGCGATCGAATACCGCGGCTCGGCCCAGCACCTCGTCGAAACCTTGGGCGAGTTCGCCGGGGTCCCGGTGTGGAACGGTCTGACCGACGAGTGGCACCCGACCCAAAGTCTGTGCGACATGCTGACGATGATCGAGCACTGCCCGAAACCACTCGGAGAGATTGCCTTCGCCTACTGCGGAGATGCGCGCAACAACGTCAGCAACTCGTTGCTGATCGCAGGCGCGATGACCGGCATGGACGTGCGGATCGTCGCTCCACCCCGGTTGTGGAACGTCGCCGAGGTCACCGCGGCCGCGCTCGATATCGCCACCCGAACCGGGGCGCGGATCACCCACACCGACTCCCCGGCCGACGGTGTTCGGGGGGTCGACTTCATCTACACCGACGTCTGGGTGTCGATGGGCGAGTCGGCCGAGATCTGGAACGACAGGGTCCAGATGCTGCGCGGCTATCAGGTCAACGGCGACCTGATCGCCGCGACGGGCAACAAAGCAGTCAAATTCATGCACTGCCTGCCCGCATTCCATGACCGCCACACCACGGTTGGCGAGGAGATTTTCCAGAAGACCGGCATGGACGGCCTTGAGGTCACCGACGACGTATTCGAGTCAGCGCACTCGATCGTGTTCGACCAGGCCGAGAACCGGCTCCACACGATCAAGGCGATCATGGTCGCCACCCTCGGCTCGTAGCGGGCGGCTGAACATGCGCATTGTGGTTGCCTTGGGAGGAAACGCCCTGCTCAAGCGGGGTGAAACCCCCGACAACGATATTCAGGAAGCCAATGTCGCGGTGGCAGTTACCGCATTGGCCCCACTGGCATTGGAACACGAACTGGTCATCACGCACGGCAACGGCCCGCAGGTCGGGGTGCTCGCGATCGAAAGCGCGTCCGATCCCAATCTGACGAGATCGTTTCCGTTCGACGTGCTCGGCGCCCAGACCCAAGGCATGATCGGCTACTGGCTCCTCCAAGCCTTGCAGAACGAACTGCCGGGCCGCCAAGTCGCGGCGATCATCAACCAAACTCTCGTCTCCGCGGCTGACCCGGCATTCGCCGATCCCACCAAGTTCATCGGCGAGGTCTACGACGAGTCCCGCGCTCGAGCCCTTGCGGCCGAACGGGGCTGGACGGTCAAAGCCGACGGTGAGTATTGGCGACGGGTCGTAGCGTCGCCGCAACCCCGCCGAGTCGTGGAGACTCGTCTCATCCGCCTGCTGCTCGCCAACGGCACCGTTGTCGTGTGCGCCGGCGGTGGTGGCGTACCGGTGATCCGCAATCAACACGGCCGTCTTGAAGGCATCGAGGCCGTCGTCGACAAAGACTTCACCGCCCTCGTTCTCGCCGAAGCGCTCGACGCCGATGTGTTGTTGATCCTCACCGACGTCCCCAACGTGTTCCGCGACTACGGCACCCCGCAACAACAACCCATCGCGCACACGACACCAGCGGCCATGCGCCAACATGCCTTCCCCGCCGGCTCGATGGGACCCAAAGTCGAAGCCGCCTGCCGCTTCGTCGAAACCACCGGCGGCATTGCCGGCATCGGCCGCCTCCAAGACACCGCGTCGATCCTTGCCGGCACCGCCGGCACGATTCTCACTCCCACCGGTAGCTACACGCCCGCCGCACCGAGGGAACAATGACCACGTCGGTCGCCGGGTCAATTCGAGATGTCACTCGGTTCGACCCAGATGCCCCGGTCGTCGCCACCGTCGCGGTTCACCTCACCACCACGATCTTCGTTGTCTGCCTCGACTCCGGTCAAGATCTCCCCACCCACGCGGCTCCGGGCGCGTTGACACTGCTGGTCATCGAGGGGCACGTCACGATCACTGTTGCCGGCACCGAGCATCTATCTCATGCTGGTGATGTCGTCGCAGTTTCTCCGGGAGCGCCCCACTCGCTGTTCGCGGGTTCCGGACGCGCCGTCGTCGTCGGGGTGCTCAACAGGCAGCCGGAAGCCCAACGCGACATGTCGCCGGCCGAATCGCTCGCCGACATCGAGGTCGCCGTGAGGCCCGACGACTGACGTGTCGCCCAGCCGAGTGCCGGCGAGTTGCGTCGTGCGGCACAATCGGCCCGCCCCATTACTCTCTGGGTGTGGCCGACGCAGCCGTGAATCAGCACCAGAGAAGTCCGTGAACCGCCGCGGGTTCACTCAATGCTCGATTGCCGCCGTGCTCTTCGGAATCTCTGCGCCGGCCGCGTCCCGACTTGCTGGGGGTATGAGCGCGTTCACTCTTGCCGGCTTGCTGTACCTGGGAGCGGCACTTGCGGTGCTTCCCGTGCTTGGGCGGATACCTCCAACGAGGCGGGCGATCGTGCGCGGCGCTCCTCGGTTGGCGACCGCCGTCGTTCTGGGTGGAGCGATTGGGCCTGTGCTCCTCGCCGCCGGTCTCTCTCGCACACCCTCTGCGACGGCTTCGCTGCTGTTGAATCTCGAGCTCGGATTCACCACATTGCTGGCGTTCTACGTGTTTCGGGAGCACATCGGCGCTCGTGTCGTCGGCGGAACGGTGCTCGTCGCCGCAGCCAGCATGGGGTTGGGCTGGTCGGGCAATGCAGATCTCCGCTGGGGGGCTCTACTGATCGCGGCCGCGTGTTTCTGTTGGGCCGTCGACAACTGCGTGACCGCGAACCTCGACGAACTGGCCCCGGCGCACATCACCCTGGTCAAGGGGCTGATCGCCGGCGGCGTGAACCTGTCGATTGGGCTCGTTCTCAGTGACGCCCCGACGGGATGGTCGACGCTCGCAGCGTTGAGCGTCGGCGGCTTCGGGTACGGAGTGTCGATCACACTGTGGGTCGCAGGTGCCCGAGCACTGGGCGCGGCCCGCGGGCAATTGGTCTTTGCCACCGCACCATTCGTGGGAGCGTTGGTTGCCTGGACGGTGTTCGCCGATCCGGTGTCGAGACGTCAGATCGCTTCGCTCATCGTCGCCGCGATTGGGGTGAGTTTCGTGCTGCGCAGCGATCACTTGCACAATCACCATCACGGCCCAATCAGCCACGATCACGAACACGCCCACGCGGATGGTCATCACGGGCACGCACCCCCCGATCAATCATCCGTGCGCCATCAGCACTCACACGCCCATGACGAGCTCGTCCACGCGCACCCACACATGCCCGACTTGCACCACCGCCATTCCCACCTCGACCGATCGCCTGAGACCTGACGGCAGTCGATGGCCCGGTGAACGTCCAGGACCTATGGGCCTGTACGCCGAGCTTGGGAGGCCGCATCGTGCTGTGGATGGACACCTTCTTCGGCATTCCAACGCATCCGCTACTCGTCCACGTGCCCCCAAGAACGCATTGTTGCCAAGGAGGGCCCCGAAGCGGCGAACGGATGGGAAGTCCATGCCCACGCCGGAGAGACGGCGCGACTGTTCGGCATCATCTTCTTCCTAGCGCTCGCCGCGTTCGTGCTCATCCCATGGTACGTCGAGCGTCGCAAGGGCCAGAATCGTCCGGATCTCTACACGTCGGCCCGGCGAAGTAAGGACCTATGGCCGTGGTATCGGCGGGATCAAGGGACGCACGATGGATGGATCATCCCGAACGATGACTAGGACGGGCCGTGGGTCGCCCTAGTCCATCAACAGTGAGGTAACGCCATGACTCGACGATCACCCACCCATCAGACCCGCATTGTGCTCGCGACTGTTGGCCTCTGCGCCGTTGTCGCATCGGTCATTCGCATGGCCGTACGCGGTGAACCGAGCGGGTTTCGTCGAGTACGTGGACGGCTCCAAGGTTACGTCGGTCGTCGGCGCGGTGCGTTGCTCAACGAGAGGCGCGCTGTTGATGTCGACGAGGTGGTGCTTGCCGATCGGGTCCGCTCGATCCTCGGACCGCTCCAGAAGGAGCTCGATCTTCCCCGGCTGCACGTGATGGCCGAAGGAGACCGGGTGTTGCTCCATGGAGAGGTTGATTCCGAGGTAAACCGTGAGCGGGTGGAGGCTGCGGTTCGTGAGACCGTCGGCGTCGGCAGCGTCGGTTCCTACCTGCGAGTCGGCCTGCTTACTGGAGATTCGCGCCCGTCGTCGGACCATCACGACCGCAACCCGTCGCGAATGGCCCGACACTTCCACGACGCGCTGACCGGCGTTGGCATCAGCGGACGGCCTGCCGATCTCGCGCTTGCCGAAACCATTCGCCTGTGGGGCAACGTGATTCCTGCGGGTGAACGAGCCCACCTGAAGGCTCACCTTTCGAAGGATGTCAAGTCACTGATGCACTCCGAACGTCATGGTCGCTCGAACCGGGTGGGTGATGTCGCTGAACTCATCGACCAGGTTCGTATTCGCAGCGGACTCGCGCCCGCCCAGGCGAAACAAGCCGTGAAGACGATCGTCCACGAACTGCGCACACTCGTGCCCGAGGAATGTGACGACATCACCGTCGTGCTCCCGATGGAACTCCGCCCGCTCTGGGTATGACCAGTTCAGCGGCCCAATCGAGCACCTGCGACCACGAACGTCGCAGGTAGATCGGTGGTCGCTCCTACAGCGAGCCCGGACCGGCTCATCGGCCTTGCCAGTGCCGCGTCTCAGCCGGTTGAGCAGGTGTTCACCGCGCTGGGCTCGACGCGTGGCGGTTTGACGTCGGCCGAGTCGACCCAGCGGCTGGCAACGTTCGGGCGCAATGTCTTGACGGAACATCGGGTGACGGCCATATCTGTGCTGGTACGT
>JANNNL010000507.1:0-7255 GCA_031398525.1 Actinomycetes bacterium
GCATCCTCCCAAGCGCTCAAGGTCTCGAACCAGGCCGACCATCCGACGGTGGTTGCGTTGGGCGAACCAACGGTCATCCAGGCGTTGATTTCGACGCCGCTGACCGCGGTCGCCCGTGCGGTGATTTCATTGACAAAGGTGAAAGTCGATCCCATTCGACCACTATTGATGACCCGGCTACGACTGAAGAGATACACCGTAATTCCCCATTTCCGCTTACCCCCATGGCTCGCTTTCGCCACTGTCGCGCCCGGATCATTTGCCGTCAACGAGACTTCCGACACCGAAGTTGTCGCCGGTCACACGACGTGTCGACGATCACGCCCGGCGATCAGCGGATGACACTGCCGTCTGCGGGGAGGAGACGCTGAGATCAACGGCGGTGCCTTGGCCGGAGAGCACATCGGCGACAACCGCCTGGGTTCCGCGTAGGCCACCACATAATCCCTTGCCACCCAGTGGATTCCATAGGGAGCGAACGGCAACGGGACGTCGACCTCGGTGCCGGTGGCTACCTCAAGCAGGACCAGCCGCCCGCCCTCTGCGTCTTCACGACGTTCGATTGCCGCGGCATAGGCTGCGTCATTCGACTCGGCGACGGAGTCAGCGGCCAACGCGAGCGAAGTCGTGAACGGCAGTGGGGAACACGACGCCTGCCAATCACATCTCATCACGCCGTCATCGGTCGTGACGAAGAATGCTCGTTCGTTTGCTCCGACAACGGCGATACCACCCGGCACGTCGATCAACGCGCCTCGGGTGCCGATGGCGAGGGTCTGCGCGTGGCGATCCTGGAGGACGATCGCAGTGCTGGACGCCGCGTCGACGTGGTGCTTCGCGTCGAACTCTCCGAGAATCTGTTCGTCGTCGAGTGTTTCCAACGAAATGCGCCGCGTTCGGGTCCGATGCACGGGCGAAAGCCGAAGAAGAGACGCTGGGGGAACCTTGCTGTTCGACATCCGCTCGCGAGCAAGCTGCGAGCACGACCGCAATCACGTACAGACCGTGCCTTGTCATCACATCTCCAAGCGGTTCAACTCTAGGGCGATGACCGCGTCGGCGTCGATGGCGGTGCAGATGGTGGTGGCCGGGCGGCCGATCCATGGGACGTGGTGATCGGATGCCGACCGGGCGGCGAGGGTCTTGCCGCGCGAGAAGCTATGGCCGCAATCGACCCGCACCGGGTGCGATATCGTCCTGAAGTGCTGCGGGGCGAGCAGATAGCTGATCGTCGCCGAGTCGTGGATGTAGATGCCGTCGAGGCCGTTGTTGCGATGGTAAAAGTCCATGTAGAACGGCAAAATCTTGTGCAGAAGACGTGCCCGGTCGTTGTCGAATTCCCCGATGCTGTTAAGTCGCTCTGTCGACATCAAGGTTCGCTCGGTGACGTCGAGCCCACACATCACCACCGAGCAGGTCGCCCCGAACACGATGTCGGCGGCCTCGGGATCATTGAGAATGTTGGCCTCCGCGGCCGGCGACGCGTTGCCATCGACGAACGCGGCGCCACCCATCAACACGATCTCGGCCAACGCGTCGCACAGTCGCGGTTCGAGCAACATGGCTAGAGCGACATTGGTCAACGGCCCGATTGGAACGAGGGTGATCTCGCCCGGCGAGGCCATCACCGTCTCGACAATGAACCGGGCGGCGTCGGTGTTCGCCCGTCGCTGTGTCGTCGGCGCGGGAAGGAACGTGTCGCCCTGACCATCGACACCGTGAACGAAGTCGGCCGGACCGCGAAAGTCCATCGCCAACGGTCGCAACGCGCCGCGGGCAACCGGGATGTCGGTTCGACCGGCGATCTCCAACAGTCGCAACGCGTTGACCGTGCACGTCTCGGTATCGGAGTTGCCAAAGATCGTCGTCAACCCGACGACGTCCAACTCCGGCGACGCCAGCGCGTAGAAGATCGCCATCGCATCGTCAATGCCCGGGTCGGTGTCGATCAAAATCTTGCGTGCAGCCATCGACCAACCATAAGCGTCAAGGTGGACAAGGTGCCGAGACCGATCTGGGTCGGGCAACTATGGGCCGAGTGCGCCTGCGGGGATCACATCGACTCCGTCGGGGCGCCGGTATCCGAAGCTGGAACCACAGACAACCGCGAGGAAGGCCGGTGCACCGGTGCTCGCAGGATCAACCTTGGCTGCAAATCGTTTCAAGTTTTCGGCAGCCTCATCGACTCGCCCTACCCCCAGCTTGACTTCGATCGCGCCCCAGCGACCGTCGCGAAGTTCGACGATTGCGTCGACCTCAAGGCCGGTGTTGTCGCGGTAGTGATACACCTCAGCACCGAGCGGTTGGCCGAGGATTCGAAGATCACGCACGATCATCGACTCGAACACGAACCCGAAGTATCGCAGGTCGGCGAGTAGTCGCTCCGGCGAGCCGTCAACTGCGGCCACCGCCAGCGATGGATCAACAAAGTGCCGTTTCGGAGCTGACCGAAGTGTCGCCTTCGACCGGAGATGCGGCGACCACGCTGGTTGATCCTCGACGACCATCAGTCGTTCGAGCACTGCGAGATAGTCCGAAACCGTCTCGCGCGCCAATGGTCCGCTTTCGCCTCCGGAGTCCGCAGCGAAGAGCGTGATTGGTGCCTCCGTCGCGACGTTTCGCCCGATTGAACGCAGGAGCCGTCGGACGCGACGGGGATCCCTATTGCCACCCGCCACGACAGACACGTCGACCTCGGCGACCTGGGACAAGTAGTCCCGCGCCGCTTGGCCGCCAGCTTCTGCACCCACGTCCAACTGGCCGGGCCACCCACCAACTGTCGCCTGAACTGCAAGGTCGGTGACGGTGAGTTCGGGGATTGCGGCTCTTGGGGGGTCTCCTGCGAAGAGAGACGTGAGCGAGATGTCGCCGTTCGAAGCGCCGGACTCGAAGAAGGACATGGGTCGCATGCGAAGAAACGAGAACCGCCCGGCCCCGCTGTGCCGATTGCGATCCTCCACTGGCACCGACGAACCCGTGAGGACGAACAGACCCTTCCGGCGCCGATCGTCGACCTCGCGCCGGACGTGATTCCACAGCCTGGGGTCAACCTGCCACTCGTCGATCAGGCGCGGATTGTCGCCCTTGAGTACGAGGCTTGGGTCAACCGCGAGCATCTCAGATGCCCGCTGGTCGGTGTCGAGGTAGATCGCACTGACCGCGACGCGGCGTCCAGTCTCGGTCTTGCCACATCCCTTCGGCCCTTGCAACACCACTGCTCCGGCGGAGATCAGTCGCTCCCGAAGCAGATCGTCAACGATGCGCTCCCGATAGACACCGTCATTTGTCTGGCCGTCCTGTCTCACCCGTCAGATTGTAAACGATAAAGTCGCCAGATTGTGAGTATAAAAATCGTCAGATTGTCGATCTGGCCGCATCAGCGCTGGGTGAGATCGGCTTCACTGGTTGACGGTGGAGCCCGGTGCGACGGCGTAGCCGGGGAAGACGCCGTTCGGATCGTGCGTCGCTCGGAGCGCTTCGAGGCGGGCGAAGTTGGTGTCGGCCATGAACTTGGCCGGTCGCACGGTCATGTCGGAGTCGCCGAGGTACGAGCCTTTGGCGACGGGGGCGAGGTCGGCCATCCGGGCTTGGACCCAGTCGCTGGTGCGGACGTCGTCGTCGGGGCCGTCGGCGATCGCGTAGACCGCCACGTACACGTTGCCCTCCATCGAGAAGGCCATGTCGGGCAGCGGACGGACCGGGTCCCATGCGTACCAGATGGCGAACGAACGCTCGGTCGGCAGGTCGGTCATCAACGCCTTCAACCGGGGGAGCAGCTCGGTGGCTGCGGCGTCGGTCCACAGACAGTCGGTGTGATAGCGGGCGTGGATCGGGTTGGCGATGTCCTGCTGGACGCCTTCGGCGTCGAAGGTGTTGGGTAGGCAGTGCTCGACCATCATTGCCCGGTCGAGCACCGGGCAGGTGAGTAGCGGAGCCATGATCCGCTCGGCGTGCTCCATCGAATCGCAGAATGCAGTGGTGTGCACGGCGATCGCCGGACCCGGAGTATTTACACCGACAATCACGGGCTCGCAGGCCCGTTCGATGATCGGCAAAATCGAATGCGCCCAGGTCATCAACTCGTCGAACGTGTCGGTCGGAAACACGAATGTCGACTGCACGAAGACGGGTGGGCGTGGGCGAACCCGCAGGTAGAAGGCCACGACCGCACCGAAGTATCCGGGGCCGGCACCGCGGGCCGCCCACAGCAGGTCGGTGTTCTCGTGCTCGGACGCATGAACCAACTCGCCCGCCGCAGTGACCACGTCGATCGCCATCACGTTCTCGCAACCCCAGCCCCAGACCCGCCCGTGCCAACCCTGTCCGCCCTGCAACAGGAACCCGCCGATGCCGACGGTCGAGCAGTGGCCGCCGGGGAACAGCAGGCCGTGTTCGGCGAGGAACGGGGTCAGTTCACGTCCGCCTTGGACCGCCGGATGGACGCGAGCCACACGGCTGCCGTCGTCGAAGGTGTAGTCGAGGGTGTGATCGAGGAGTTCGATGGTTCGCAGCGCGCCAAGGTCGATGAGCAGTACGTCGTCGCGCAAACTCCAACACGCCCACGAGTGTCCGCCGGCGCGGATCGCCACCTGCCAGCCTTGCTCGATGGCATAGCGAACCCCGGCGACGACGTCGGCCTCCGACGCGGCCTCCAAGACGGCGTTGGGAAACTTGTCGGGTCGCCGTCCGTTGTACTGCCGACCCACCCGCGCCTGCTCGTAGCCGTCATCGCCGCGGTGGTAGAGCCGTCCGTCGAACATGGCATGTGACAGTAGCCGGGGCGCCTCGGCGCGGCCCCGGCTACGCGAGCGGGTTCGTCGCCAAGTAGTCGGCGACCACCTTGCGAGGTGCGCTCGTCATCCAGGCGTCAACCAGCAGATCGTGCAACACGGTCATCGACACGTTGTCGAGTTGGATCAGCAACGCGGCGTAGCCGTCGAAGTGCGAGATGGTGAACACCCCCTCGTGGCCTTCGTCGAGAACGGCCTGCTTGTCGTCAAGGCCGTCGGTGCCGACCGCCAGTATCGACCCGGCGGGCGAAGCTTCGGCACCGAACCGCTTGATGTCGGCCTTACTGAGCGGCCGCTCCCAGGCGAACACCTTGTCGCCGACTTTCCACGTCCCGGTGCCCCAGCGCACTCCCAAGGTCACATTGGGGAGGTCGGCGGCGATGCGGGTGACGTCGTCAAATGTGGCCATCGAACTAAATTGTAGGCGGCTGCTCCCCGCGGGGTGTTCGAGGGGCCAGTGATGCGATCAAGTCGGCGGTTGTGCGATGCAGTTGCGTGCTCAAGGCGATCTGGGTCTGGCTGCGAGTCACGCTGGCGATCATCGAGATGCGTTGGAGGACGAGGTGGAGGTCGTCGTTCGAGCGCGCTGCGATTCGGCAAACGAGGTCGCCGGCGCCGGTCACCGTGTGGATCTCGAGGACCTGGGTGATCGTGGTGAGCGCGCCAACGGTCTCGTCGTGGGCGCCCTGGGCGATCTCCAACGTCGTGAATGCCGTGACCGAGAACCCCACCCGCGCCGCGTCGATGTCGGGACCGTAGGCCGTGATCGCACCTCGCCGTTCGAGGCGGGCAATGCGACTCTGCACCGTCGCCCTCGGCAGTTTGGTGCGCCGGGCGAGTTCCGAGACCGAGGCGTGGAGTTCGGCGCGCATGATCGCGATCAGCGCGAAATCCAGACTGTCGAGATCGACCGAGTCTTGGGTGCCCATCGACATCATTCTCTCCTGCTGGCGAGCATCTGGTCGACAGAGTAGTGAAGCAGTTGCCTAGAAGCGAACAATCTGATGAAGTCATTGCATGTCTTGGCTCAAGAAAGTCGATCACATCACCTATGCCTGCGCGGCAGGCACGATCGAGAAGTGGGCGTGGTTCCACATTGAGGTCGAGGGCGGCACGCTGATCAACCGCATCGACGACGTCCGGCCCGACGATGTCGAGTCGTCGATGAAGATCTGGTGTATCGACTACGGCAACTTCGGGATCGCCCTCATCGAAGGCATTGACCGTTCGAAGCAGTCGCAGGTCACCGCGTTCGTCGAGCGCCACGGTGATCATTCCTGCCAGCACGTCGCCTACGACACCGCCGACCTCGAACGCTTCCGCCAACACCTCGTCGCCAACGGTGGCACGCCTCGGGGCCAGACCCTGGTGCGCGACGACGGCTTCGGCATCCTCAAGCAGATGTTCGCCAAGGGCTACGCCGTCGGCCATGCGGGCGAGACGTCGTTCCCCGAGTATGTCGAGCGGCCTCAGGTGACCGACGACGGCGGCGTGGCGATCACGTTCTCGCAGATGGCCGGGCAGGGCTTCTACGACCAGATCGAACAGGCCATCGAGTCGGGCGACGACGAGCCATTCTTCGACTTCGCCGCGATGCCCACTGACTGGACCGTCCCCGAGCCTGCCGCCCTCGCAGGAGCCCGCTGAGCCAAGCCCGCTGAATCCGGGGCGCAGTCAGCAGCCGAGCACGCGAAAGCCGAGCGATCGAGCGACTTGTCCCTGACGCAGGTCGAAGGTGACGAACCCCAAGGATTCGATCATCAGGCGTTGAGCTGACGCGAGATGGATCGCGTCGAGTGACCGGGCCCCGAGGGTTTCGGCGATAGCCGCCGCGGCGGTGCACGTTGCCGCGTCGCACGTCATCAGCGCCATCGCGTCGAAGTCTCGCTCCGCCGTGCGTTGTGCGGCAACCAACGACGAACCCGTCAGCAGTCGAGCGAGATTGCGGCGGGTTTCGACCACGGTGATCCAACTGGTGACCAAGACCGGATCGGACTGCAGGATGAGCGCCGCGGCGTCGGAGTCGGGTTCGTCGATGTACCGCTTGAGCAGCGCACTCGAGTCGACGTAGAGCGTCATTCGCCGCGGTCGTCGTTCAGCACGTTGACGACCCGATGTTCGGAGCGGAACCGCTGGACCGGCCCGAACCCCGATGTGGTCTGTGGCTCGCGGATCCACCCCTCTGCGATGCCGAGTTGCAGCCTTCCGCTGCCCGCCAACGGTGAGATGACCACCTTGGGGTGCCCTCGATCAGTCACACGGATCACTTCCCCGGCGGCAGCCCGATCGAGGTACTCCGACAGATGTTGTTTGAGTTCTCTGACACCAACGTCCATGTGGACACAATAGCCCACAATGTGGATACAATTCACGGGTCAAATCCACGACCTCGTAGTGCGCCACAAGGGGAGTAGATTCAGGACATGGTCGATCTCGCCACGCGACATCAGTGGACGGTTGTGGAG
>JANNNL010000522.1:0-4818 GCA_031398525.1 Actinomycetes bacterium
CCAGGTCAACGGCCACATCCTCGCCGGCGTGGTGACCGGTGGCCAGGAGTTTGCCAGACCGGCCGGCGCGATCGTGGCCGCCGCCAGCGCGGGAGTCGATCGGTTGGAGGCAGCCCTCGCCGCGCAGGATCCTGCGGCGACCGTCGAGGCCCTCGACGTCCTCGAACAGGCGGCCACTCAACTCGGTGTGTCGGTTCGGGCAACCGACGCACTGACCAGGCAGTTGGTGGGCGACGAGGCAGCGGCCGGTGTGCGGGAGAACCTGGTTGCTCCGACCGATGGCATCCAGTCGGCAATCGCCGCCATCCGCGCCGAGAATTCGGCGGTGTCGCCCGACCGGATCGCCCAGCTACGCACCTCGCTGTCGACGATCAACGACAACTTTCAGGACTTCATTTCCGTCGACGCAGCGGTCCTCGTTCAGCCTTTTCTCAGCGAGGTGCAACTGGCGGTCGAGGGCGTCGACAACGACACCGACTGGTATGCGCCGGCGGCCGTCGTTCTCATGTTACAGCAGTTCGGTGTGGCGTTCGGTGCGCTGTCATTCGTACGGGAGCGCCAACTCGGCATCGTCGACGTGTACCGGATTGCACCCGTCAACGCCCTCGAGACGCTCGTCGGCAAGTACCTGGCGTATCTCCTACTCGGTGGTGCAATCGGCGCAGTGCTCCTTGCACTTGTCGTGGCGGTGCTTGGCGTTCCCGTGGCGGCAGGCATCGGTGAATTGGCCATCGTGATGGCATTGACACTGTTCGCTGCGGTCGGTCTCGGTTTCCTGATCTCGCTCGCATCGACAACCGATACCCAAGCGGTGCAATACACGATCCTCGTGCTGCTCAGCAGCCTCTTCTTCAGCGGGTTCTTCTTGTCGCTGGGCCAACTCGAAGGAGCCGCCCGGGTGGCGAGCGGGCTGCTGCCGGTGAGCTACGGAATGTCGTTGCTGCGTGACGTCATGTTGCGCGGCGCACCGATCGATCGACCCACGGGCATCGCTCTGGCCGCGTATGGTGTGGGGATGTTCGCGCTCGCTCTCCTTGGCACCCGCCGCCGGATGAGCATGCGGCGATGAACCGACCGTCGCAACGGACCATCGGCAAAGCCATGCTCGCCATTGGCATGCTTTCGGTCGGCGGCGGCATCACCGTTGTCGTGGTTGCCCAGACGCTGATCGACCAGGTCGAGACCAGCGTCGACAGCAGCCTGGTGCTGACGACGGAGGCGCTCGATTTGGTCGTCGATTCACTACTGGCAACGTCGACGATTGCCGACACGGTACAATCGGCAGTGCGAAGTACGTCGTCGTCATTGCAGATACTGACCGAGTCGGCCGATCAGACCGCACTCGCGCTTGAGCACAGCGACGACTTCCTGGGGCGCTCACTTCCGGATGCACTCGACGCCGTGAGCAAGGTCTTACCGACGATCGAGAGCATCGCCGGCAGTATCGACACCGCCCTGCGGACTATTTCCCGGGCGCCGTTCGGACCTGACTACCAACCCGACCAGCCATTTGACGAGGCGATCGCGGACCTCTCGGCCGCCGTGGCGCCGCTACCGGCGGAGCTACGGTTGTTGTCGGGCGACCTCGGCGGGATCGCTCGCTCAACTCGGGCGATGTCTGGGCAACTTGCGGTACTCGTCAGAGATGTCGACCAACTCGATCGGCAACTTCGCCAGGTGTCGACATTGCTCGACCGGTACGTCGCCAGCGCGGTCGAGGCGCGTGGCCTGGCCTCGACGTCGCGCCGCGACCTCGCCAGCAGTGCCCGTTGGACCCGATTTCTCATGACTGCGCTGGCCACGTTGTTCGCCCTCGGTCAGATCGTCCCGATATGGCTCGGGGTCCGATTGATGGGTGGTTCAGTTGATCGACGACAGTCCACGTCGGCCGCCCATCCCTGAGAACTCCGGACGACGAGAATTCCGGGCGACGGGCCGTCACCGCGGACTCAGCGACCGTCGGCGATGATGGCGAAGCCCGCGGTGCCGGCGTGGCGGAGACCGATGACGGCTTGGTAGTCATCGGAGTGGTACCAGTCGAGCAGAGCGGCGCGGTCGGGGAACTCCAATACGACGGCGCGGGACCCGGCGGGTTCGCCTTCGAGGGTGGTGGCTTCGTTGGTTGAGACGAGGATCTTGACCTCGCGCCCGCCTAACGACGGGCCGACGGCGGCGAGGTACTCGTTCAGCTTGTCCTGGTCGGTGATGCTGGCGTTGACGATCAGAAATGACGACATGACCGCGACCGTACCGGTTGGCCGACCGCTGACTGGCCCTGGCTCCACACGTCGGTGGCAGCCCGTGGCAGGATGACGAGTGTCATGAAGATGCCGACGTTCACCTACCACCGGCCCACGACGGTCGCCGAGGCAGTTGCGCTGCTCGCCGAGCACGAGGGGGCAAAGGTGCTCGCCGGGGGCCAGAGTCTGCTCCCGCTGATGGCGTTGCGGTTGAGCCAACCCGAGCACCTCATCGACATTGGGCGTGTCGTCGGCTTGGCCGACATCACCGTCGCCGACGGCGGCGTGACGATCGGGGCGCTGGTGCGCCACGCCACGGCCGAAGACTCGGCGATCGTGGCTGAGCATGCGCCATTGGTCGCCGCGGCGATGCCGCTGATCGGCCACCGGGCGATTCGCAACCGCGGTACCGTCTGCGGGAGCCTGGCCCACGCTGATCCAGCGGCCGAAATGCCGACGGTCGCCCTCGTTGCCAACGCCCGTCTCACGGCTCAGTCAGTGCGGGGGACTCGGACGATTGACGCCGCCGACTTCTTCGACGGGTACCTGTCGAGCGTGTTGGAGCCCGACGAGCTGCTGTTGGCAGCGTACTTTCCGACTCCTGAGACGCGATCTGGGACGGCGGTTGTGGAACTGTCGCGTCGTTACGGCGACTACGCGTTGGTCGGCGTTGCCGTCGAGGCGCAGCTGGCCGACGACGGCACGGTCTGCGCGGCCGGCCTCGCGTACTTCGGCGCAGCGTCGACGCCGATCCGGGTGGCTGACGCCGAGGCCTCGCTGCTCGGGCGAGTTCCCACGGCCGACGTGATTGCCGAGGCGGCGGCGATTGTGGCCGACCGACTGGACCCGCCCGATGACAATCATGCATCGAGGGCCTACCGCAAACATCTCGCGGGTGTGCTCACCCGCCGCGCCATCACCGAGGCCGCCTCGAAAGCAGCCATGAAAGTGCAGGTTCGCTGATGACAAAGATCCCGCTCACCGTCGAAGCCGGTGGGTTGGTCGACGTCCGCCTGACGGTCAATGGCGCAGCGGTGGCGACCAGCGTCGAGGTCCGCCGCAGCCTGTCGGACTTCCTCCGCGTCGATCTCAGCCTCACCGGCACCCACCTGGGCTGTGAGCATGGAGTCTGCGGCGCGTGCACGATCGAACTCGACGGCCAGGCGGTCCGCTCGTGTCTGATGCTCGCCGTACAGGCTGACGGCGCGACCATCACGACCATCGAGGGCCTGGCCAACGCCGACGGATCGCTCTCGCTGCTGCAGCAGGCGTTTCATGAATCGCACGGTTTCCAATGCGCGTTCTGTGCGCCGGGGTTTCTGATCACGGCCAAGGTGCTGCTCGCCCGCAATCCGCACCCGTCTCGCGAGGAGATTCGCGAGGAGCTGTCGGGCAATCTGTGTCGTTGCACGGGCTATCACTCGATCATCGAAAGCGTCGAGACCGCAGTGCGCCTGATGCAAGGCACCAATGCAGAGGTGGCGTCATGAGGGCCGCTGTCGCCGGGAAGTTCGTTGGCTCGTCAGTGAAGCGCGTCGAGGACCAGCGGTTGCTCACCGGGCAGGGTCGCTTCGTCGGCGATATCGACGTGCCCGGCATGTTGCACGCTGCGTTCCTGCGTAGCCCGCACCCGCATGCTCTGATCAAGCGCATCGACGTGACCGCCGCCCGCGCCGTGCCGGGGGTGTATGTGATCACCGGGGCGATGATGAAAGCTCGCACGAATCCGCTGCTCAGCCTGCTGGCATTCAACGGTCTGTACACCCCGTACTTCTGGGCATTGGCGACCGACAAGGTGCGATCGGTGGGTGACCCGGTCGCCCTGGTACTCGCCCCAACCCGGTACCTTGCCGAGGATGCAATGGCGTTGATCGACGTCGACTACGAGCCGCTCGAAGCCGTCGCCACGATCGATCAGGCGCTCGACCCGCGCAAGCCGCAGCTGTGGGAGAAGGCCGACGGCAACACGATGTTCAACTCGACGCAGCGCTACGGCGACGTCGACGCAGTGTTCTCGAACGCCGACCGCATCATCACTCGCACGTTCGACTGCCACCGCCATTCGAACCAGCCGATGGAAACCCGCGGCTGTGTCGCCGAGGTCGACCCGGCGACCCGGGCGATGACGTTCCACTCGGCGACGCAGAACAGCCACGCGCTGAAGTGGTATCTCGGGATGGTCACCGGGCGACAGTCGGTTGCCGACTCGGCCAAGTGGTTGTTCCGCAACCGCGACAAGCTGAAGCGGTTCGGCGCGGGAGCCAAAAGCTTCGCCGAGGCCAACAAGGAGGCGATGAAGGGGGCCGACAACTCGGGCATGGCTTTCCTTGTGAAGAAGGACATGTCGGTGCTCGGTCACATGATGCGTAGCTTCATCGGCCTGGTCGCCAAGGGGACCGACAGCGTGCCCGAGGTCGAAGCGCAAGACATCGGTGGCGCGTTCGGGGCCAAGGGCGTGTTCTCGAGAGAGGAAATCGCCGTGTGCGCGGCGGCCAAGGAACTCGGCGTCTCGATCAAGTGGATCGAAGACCGCAACGAGCATCTCGCGGTCGGCGGCCACGCTCGCGACGAGCGGATG
>JANNNL010000616.1:0-8390 GCA_031398525.1 Actinomycetes bacterium
GTCGCCGAGTTCATCCAACCTCATCCGAGCCTCACTGAGCTCTTCGGTGAAACCATGCTTTCGCTCACTGGAAGGAGCCTCAACGCCTGATGGCTGAGATCGTCATGCCCCAACTTGGTGAAACCGTCACCGAGGGAACCATCACCAAGTGGTTCAAGAACGTCGGTGACACCGTCAAGGCCGATGAGGCGTTGTTCGAAGTGTCGACCGACAAGGTTGATACCGAGGTGCCGTCGCCGGTCGCCGGCACGCTCACCGAGATCCGCGCCAATGAGGGCGACGTCGTCGCGGTTGGCCAGGTCATCGCCGTTGTCGGCGACGGTGCGTCGGCCCCCGCTCCGGCACCGGTCGCCCCGGTCGCCGTGGCCGCTCCCGCTCCGGTGGCGCCCGCCCCGGTCGGCGCAGCGCCCGCCCCGGTCGGCGCAGCGCCCGCCCCGGTCGCCGCAGCGCCCGCCCCGGTCGCCGCTGCACCCGCCCCGGTCGCCGCAGCCGAGCCGCCTCCTGCTCCGCCGATGGCAGCTCCTGCGCCCCCGACGTCGCCAGTCCCCGCCCCTGTCGCGGCGGTGGATGCGTCGTCGATCTCCGACAACCGGTTGTTGTCGCCCGTCGTGCGTCGTCTCGTCGCCGAGAACGGCATCGATCCGGCTCAGCTCGTCGGTACCGGCCCTGGCGGTCGGATCACCCGCGAGAACGTGCTCGACTTTCTCGATCAACGCACCGCAGCGGGCGGCACAGCTGCTCCGATGGCCGCGCCCGCGCCGGCCCCCACTTCGGTTCCTGCTCCTCCGGTGATTGCCGCACCACTCGCAGTTCAGCCCGCTCCGACCGTCCAGTCCGCTCCGGCTGCCCCACCTGGCGCTGCTGCGACCACGGCTTCCCTAGCGAGCGGGGCCGTCAAGCTGTCCAAGATCCGCTCGTTGACCGGCGACCACATGGTCATGTCATTGAGCGTTGCTCCGCATGCCTTCAGCGTCGTCGAGGTTGACTTCTCCAATGTCGACACCGCCCGCGGCGCGGTCAAAGGGGCATGGAAGGCGGCCGAGGGATTCAGCCTCACCTACCTGCCCTTCATCTGCCGGGCGGTCATCGATGCACTCGCCCTCTTCCCTCACATGAATGCCAGTGTCGGCAATGGTGAGTTGCTGGTCCATGACTTTGTCGACCTGGGCATCGCCGTCGATCTCGACTACCAGGGTCTCCTCGTGCCGGTCGTGCGTTCCGCCGAATCGAAGCGGATGCGGGCCATTGCCCGGGAGATCAACGATCTGGCCGGTCGCGCCCGCACCCGTAAGCTGTCGCCCGGCGAGATTCAAGGTGGCACGTTCACCATTTCGAACAACGGCTCGGCCGGCTCGGTGTTGACGATGCCAATCATCAATCAGCCGCAGGTGGCGATCTTGTCGACTGACGCGATAGTCCGTAAGCCCGTCGTCGTCAACATCCCCGGTGGAGGCGAGGCCATCGCCATCCACGCGGTCGGAAATCTGGCGATGAGTTGGGACCATCGGGCGTTCGACGGTGCCTATGCCGCTGGATTCCTCGTCAAGATCAAAGAGATTCTCGAACAGCGCGACTGGACTGCCGAACTGTGACTGCCATGCCCAACCAGCTACATATCCGCTGGTTGGGCACTGTGGCGTATGGCGAAGCCCTCGCGCTGCAGGAAGGCTTGTTCAGCTACGGCACCGGCAGCCATCTGTTGTTGCTGGAGCATCCGCACGTGTTCACCCATGGGGCCCGGGCCGAACTCGACAAGAACCTGTTGGTCGACCCTGCGTCGGTGGGTGCTCAACTCGTTGCAGTCAACCGCGGTGGTGACCTGACGTACCACGGGCCCGGCCAACTCGTGGGGTACCCAATACTTCAACTCGACCCCTCGACGCGACCAAAGCGCCACGTCTGTGCGGTCGAGGGTCTGGTGATCGACGTCTTGACCGAGTTGGGATTGACCGACGTCGGACGACTACCCGACTACCCGGGCGTCTGGGTCGAGCCGGGCGGGCCGAACCCGCGCAAGATCTGCGCGATCGGGGTGCGTGTGGGGCGCGGGCGCACGATGCATGGCTTTGCGCTCAATGTCACGACCGACCTTCAGTTCATGCGGGAGTACATCGTGCCGTGTGGCATCGGTGACAAGCCGGTCACGTCGCTCGCCGAGGAGGGCATCGCGGCATCGATGGAGCAGGTCGTCGACGTCGCCGCCCGTCTGGCCGCCGATCGATGGGGCGACGGTGACTCCGACCGGCAGGACGTCGCCTGGAAACATCGCCCGGAAGACCTCTCGCGGTTCTCTCGCGGTGAAGGCCCGGGCGATCTTGTGCGTTCCGGTCGTGATCACCAGGTCGCCGCCGAGCCGGTGCGGCTACTGGGGCGACTTGCCCAGGCCGGGGTCGGTGCCGGGTTGCCGCTGGCTCAACGCAAGCCCGAGTGGCTTCGACCCAAAGTTGCTCACGGCACCGAGGTACTCGCCCTCAAGCGCACCGTGCGCGAATTGGGCCTGGTCACCGTTTGTGAGGAGGCCGGCTGCCCGAACCTGTCGGAATGTTGGGCCGACGGCACCGCCACATTCATGATCCTCGGCGAGCGCTGCACCCGGGCGTGCGGCTTCTGCCTCATCGACACCCGCCAGCCGCTCGCTCCCGACGCCGACGAGCCGATGCGCGTCGCCCAGGCCGTCGCCCAGATGAGCCTCACCCATGCGGTGGTCACGATGGTCGCCCGCGACGATCTGGCCGACTCCGGCGCCGCCGCCGTGGTCGCCACGATCGAGGCGATCCGTCGGCTGAATCCGACGACCGCAATTGAAGTGCTCGTCTCTGACCTGCGGGGTGACGCAGCGGCGATCGACGTGGTGATCGCCGCCCACCCCGAAGTGTTCAACCACAACCTGGAAACGGTGGCGCGGCTGCAGCGGGCCGTGCGCCCGTCGGCCGGGTATGCCCGCAGCCTTGGTGTGCTCGCCCGAGCGAAAGCAGCCGGGCTCGCAACCAAGAGCGGCCTCATCGTGGGGATGGGCGAGACCGACCACGAGGTGGTCGGTGCCTTGGCCGACCTGGCCGCGATTGGCATCGACATCGTGACCATCGGCCAGTACCTCCGACCGACCAGCCATCATTTGCCGGTTGCCCGGTGGGTCGAGCCGCCAGTGTTCGACGAGTACCGTCGGGTGGGTGAATCGATGGGCATTCGCCACGTCGAGGCCAGTCCGTTGACCCGGTCGAGTTACCACGCCCGCCAGGCGGCATCGGGCGTGCCAACTGCCACACCGGTTTCGCTCACCATCCGCTCGTAACCCTCGGCGCAGGGCGGTCATGCTGACGACATGGCAACTACTCATGAGCACATCACGCCTCCGGTGCGAGCGTGGATCGAACGCCAACACATGTTCTTCGTGTCGACCGCTCCACTCGCCGCTGACGGTCATGTCAATGTGTCGCCAAAAGGTCTCGACAGCCTGCGAATTCTCGGTGAGCGGCGGGTGGCCTACCTCGATATGACCGGCAGCGGGGCCGAGACGATCGCCCACGTGCGTGAGAACGGCCGGATTTCGCTGATGTTCTGCGCCTTTGACGGGCCACCGCGGATCGTCCGGCTCCAAGGCCGTGGAACTGTCATTCTGCCCGGAACCGCAAGGTGGGATGCGTCGATCGGTGAGTTCCCGCAGTCACGCGGGCAGCGGGCGATCATCGAGATCGATTGCGACAGGATCTCGGATTCCTGCGGCTATTCGGTGCCGCTCTACGACCACGTCGGGCAGCGCAGCAAGTTGACCGAATGGGCCGATCACAAAACGGACGACGAACTCGTCGCGTACCGTCAAGCCAAGAACGCAGTGTCGATCGACGGCCTGGCTGCCTACCCGAGCATCGAACCGGGCACCCCTGCCGTCTGAAATTGGAACCTTCCGAACTGCCCTAACGTCAATGAGATCAGGCACGTTGGGAGGGCAGGATGAGCGAGGTTATGGGGGAGACGCGACATGGTCCGCGAGTCCGGGTGGTGGTGCTGGGAACCCTGGCCGCGGCGGTCATCGCTGTCGGCGCAGTCATGGCGATCAATCGCTGGGTGACCCCGTCGTCCGACGAGGCTGTGGCCGAGCCGACCAGCACAGTTGCCGACAAAATCGATGTGGAGTTGATCGGCAACGGCTCGGCGAACAAGGTGGTCGACCGGACGACCGAAGCAGGCATCACGGTGCGAGTACACCTGACCGACGACGCCAACATGTTCGGATTTCCGCAGGGTCAGATCGATGCCCCCGATTGGTGTCAGGTCACGTCGACGGCGATTGTCAGCGCGGTGAGCGCCGATGCTGTGGCTCAGACGCAGATGCCGATCACCAAGGCCCCGGGGCCCAAAGGATCGGTCTCGCCGTTCTGGGGTGGTCAATTGGAAGGTTCACCGCTGTACGGCGTCATTGTTCAGGTCGCCGACGACGTCACCCTCGTACGAGGTGCGATCGCCGGAGGTGGCAACGACGAGATGGCCCCGGTGAAGGGGCTGGCCGCCCTAGCGATGGCCGCTCCGGCCCCACCGAAAAACGCAAACCCGTTCGAGCCGCCGCAAGCAAACCCCTCGATCGATCTGATCCGCGCCGACGGTTCCAGCACTCGGGTGACTCGCGACGCACTCAATAACGGTCCGGCAATCTGGTCGGATCCGGAGTGTCAAGAGGTGTTCAACCAAGAAAACTTTGAGCCGCCACCGCCGCCTGATCCGCCGAAACTTCCGCCGGCAAGTGGGCTGACGCCCTCCGATCCGACGGCGGCGACGGCCGAGATTCACGAGGCCATGCTCACGATCTACGACAAGGGCAAGCTTGCGGATCTGAACCGGATCGACTTGATCGATGATCCGGGCGGCATTCAGTTCGCCCTCGACCATGTACGCGAGTTCGATACCGACAAGCGTCTCGACAAGTTCACGCTCGAGTTCGGTGACCTGGTGTTCCTCACCGATACTGAGGCGTCGTTTCTTTATACGATCACCATCGGCGATCAGGGTGAAATCTACTATCACCAGTTCGGCCGCGCTCGACTGATCGACGGTCGCTGGAAGATCACTCGTGCCACGTATTGCCAAGACATCGTCCACGTCGGCTGGAATTGCGGACCGTAGCGACGGGTGCTACGTGACGGTGAGGTTGCCCTGACTGTGGAGTTAGCGGTTGGGGCGGTCATCGTGATCGTCGGGACGATGTCGTCGGGGGTCACCCACGATCTGACCTGCGGCGGGAGTTGTTACCGAGAATGTCGGCGGCAGATCGTCGACCGAGTACCGCGGGTAGGTCCACACCGGGTTGGACGTGGGTCCGACCGTCATCGGAGCGGACCGTCGTGACAGGCTGGGTAGATGACAGCGCTCGATGAGACCTCGGTCCAGCTTCCGTGGCACATGCGGGGGAACTACGCCCCGGTGATGGACGAGGTGGAGGCGTTCGACCTTCCGGTTATTGGCGAGTTACCACCGGATCTGAACGGGCGCTACTTCCGCAATGGGGCGAATCCGGCGAGTGGGCCGACGATGCACTGGTTTGCCGGTGACGGCATGCTCCACGGCATTCGGCTACGCGATGGTCGGGCAGAGTGGTATCGCAATCGCTGGGTTCGCACAAAGGCCCTCGCCGGGGCCGACCGGATGGACGCCCTCACAGCCAGTTTCGACCTGACTGTCGGTCTCGCCAACACCCACGTGGTGCGCCATGCCGACACGATCATCGCTCTCGAAGAGGGCAGCCTTCCAAACGTCATCTCGCCGGATCTCGACACGCTCGGGCCCTACGACTACGACGGCAAGCTGGCCACGCCGTTCACCGCCCACCCCCACGTGTGCGCGGAGACGGGTGAGATGCACTTCTTCGGCTACGAGCTGATCAAGGCGCCGTTCGTGACTTATCACGTCGTCGACGCCGTCGGCACGCTCGTCCACAGCCAGCCGATCGACGTCGGCGGCCCGACGATGGTCCACGACTTCGCCCTCAGCCGCAACTACGCAATCTTCCTCGACATGCCGGTTACGTTCAACATCGAAGAGGCGATGAAGGGCTCGATGCCGTTTCTGTGGGACGACTCCTACGGGGCGCGCATCGGTCTGTTGCAACGCGACCGGGCTCGCCTGGGTGAGCAGCCGCGCTGGTTCGACGTCGACCCCTGCTACGTGTTCCACATCATGAACGCGTGGGATTCGCCCGACGGCAACTCGGTCTATCTCGACGCCGGTCGGCATGCCTCGATGTGGAAGGGCGGTAGCGACAAGTTCGAGCCGTGCTTCCTGCACCGCTGGCGATTCGACCTGGTCACCGGCACGGTCCACGAGGAGCAACTCGACGACATCAGCCACGGGTTCCCGCGCATCGACGATCGCCGAACGGGTCTGGCCAACCGCTACGGCTGGGCCGTCGGGCCGCGGCCGGGGGACTCTGACGGTGAGGCGGACCGGATGGATGCGGCGAGCAACGTGGTCAAGTACGACCTGTCTACTGGTTCGTCGACGCACCACGACTTCGGCCCGACAGGTTCGAGCGGTGAGCCGGTGTTCGTCCCCGCGGCCGATCATGCCGGCGAGGATGAGGGGTACATCGTCACCTACGTCTACGACAAGGCCACCGATTCATCGTCGTTCGTGGTACTCGACGCAACCGACATGGCGGCCGCCCCACTTGCCACGGTGCCGTTGCCGCAGCGGGTCCCTCACGGATTTCACGGGAGTTGGTTCGCTGATTGAACTCACTGAGTATCGGTGACACACCGATGCGGTACGGTGCAGACCATGAGTGCAGAACTAGCCCGATTCCAGAAACTGTCCGACGACTTCTCGGCCCGCGTCGCCGCGGCTCCCGACGACTCGTGGGGCAACCAATCACCGTGTGAGGAGTGGACTGCCCGCGGTGTCGTCGAGCATTGCGTCAACAACATGCACCGACTCGCCGCCGGCGCCACCGACACCGAGCCGGTCACGATGGCCGACGACGAAGACCCCAAGCAGGCGTGGCCCGCGGCCTACGCCAACGCCGTCGATGCCATGTCGCAGCCCGGTGCTCTCGACAAGACCGTCCCGGGCCCGATGGGCATGCAGATGACCATGGCCCAGATGCTTGGCCGCTTCATCTGCAACGACATGCTCGTGCACACATGGGACCTCGCCCGGTCGGTCGGTGGCGATGAGCAACTCGATCAGGACGCGGTCGCTGCGGCGTACTCCGGTCTCAAGCCGATGGACGCGATGATCCGCATGCCCGGCGTGTTTGGAGCCAAGGCCGATTGCGCCGAGGATGCCGACGAGCAAACCCAGTTCCTCTCGTTCCTCGGCCGCAAGGTCTGAGTATCAGGTCCAATCCGCGTCGGCGCACGATGGCCACAATGCCTTCGTGCGCCTGCCGCTGGATCTCCAGGGCGGGGGCAGGTTCACCGCGGGCGTAGATTGAACAGCGGAATCGCATCACCTGGGAGGCTGCCGTGCTGGATCTGAAGATCGTCGGGGGAACCGTTGTCGATGGGTCGGGTCGCCCCGGCATCGCTGGTGACATCGGGGTACGCGACGGCAGAGTCACCGCGATCGGCAACGTCGATGAACCGGCGCACCGCACCGTCGACGCCACCGACTTGGTGGTCACCCCCGGCTTCGTCGACGTCCACACGCACTACGACGCCCAAGCCTTCTGGGATACGACGCTGTCGCCGTCGCCGTTGCATGGCGTGACGACGGTGATGGGGGGCAACTGTGGATTTACGATCGCCCCGCTGACCCCCGACGATGGCGACTACCTGATGCGAATGCTCGCCCGCGTCGAGGGTATGCCGCTTGAGTCGCTGCAAAAGGGCGTGCCGTGGGATTGGCGCACGACGGGGGAGTACCTCGACCGTCTCGACGGCACCCTGATGCCCAATGCCGGGTTCCTGGTCGGCCACTCGGCCATCCGACGAGTCGTGATGAAAGACGCCGCGACCCAACGTCACGCAACGCCCGAGGAAATCGAGACGATGAAGACGATGCTGCGCGCCGGATTGGCGTCGGGTGGCATGGGCTTCTCGTCGACCTGGTCGACATCGCACAACGACCACACCGGCATCGCCGTGCCATCACGGCACGCGTCGCGCGATGAGTTGATTGCGCTGTGCGAAGTGACCGGCGAGTTCCCGGGTACCACGCTGGAATTCATCCCGCAGGTTGGTCCGTTCACGCCCGAGACGTTCGAGTTGATGGCCGATATGAGCCGCGTCGCCAACCGCCCGCTGAACTGGAACCTGCTGCAGGTCTATGCCCAGAACTGGGACATGGTGCAGCACCAACTCACCGGCCACGATATTGCCGCCGAGCGCGGCGGCGCAGTGTTTGCCCTGGTCCTGGCCGATTCGTTCCGTCTGCGGCTCAACTTTCTCACGGGTTTCGTG
>JANNNL010000638.1:0-38364 GCA_031398525.1 Actinomycetes bacterium
CCTTGATCGTGCCGACGGTGTAGAGCGTGACGGCGGCCGATGCGACGATCGAGCGGCCTGGCTCGACGAACACCGATGAGTCGATGCCGACCGAGCGGCAGGCGTCGAGCACCACCTTGCCCCAGTGGGCGATCGAGGGGCCTTCCTCACCACCCACGTAGGCGACGCCGAGCCCACCGCCGAGGGTGAGTTCTGGCAGGCCGAACGGCAGGGCGAAACGAGCCATCATCTCGGCCGCAAGCCCGAAGCTCTCAACGGCGAAGACATTGGAACCGATGTGACAATGAAGGCCGATCAAGTCGACCGCTGGTGAGGCGAGAGCGATGTCGACGGCTCGTTGGGCGTCGCCGTTGCCGAGGTTGAACCCGAACTTCGAGTCGTCTTGGCCGGTAGCGATGTACTCGTGGGTGTGGGCATGCACCCCCGGTGTGATCCGCAGTTGGATCCGGACTCGGGGTGCTCCCGACTGGTGGAGCGCCGAGATGCGGTCGAGTTCCTCGAACGAGTCGACGTTGATATGGCGTACCCCGGCCTCGATTGCCATTCGCAGCTCATCGACACTTTTGTTGTTGCCATGGAGTACGCAACGATCGGCTGGCACCCCGGCCCGCAGCGCCACAAACAGTTCGCCTCCCGACGCGACGTCGAGCAACAGGCCTTCCTCGTGGGCGAGGCGGGCCATGGCCGTGCAGAGAAACGCCTTGGTCGCGTAGACCACCCGGTCGGCCCCGAAGGCGGCGACCGCATCGCGCGCTCGCTGGCGCAGGTGGGTCTCGTCGTACACGAAGACCGGAGTGCCGAATTCGGCGGCGATGTCGGTCAGCAAACAGCCGCCGATGGTCAGCCCACCGTCGCCGTCAATGGCCGACGTGTCGGGCAACAGGTGCCAGGGAAGGGCATTCGCGGCGCCTCTCACATCCGCTCCGGTGCCTCGATGCCGAGCAGCGACAGGCCGGCGGCGAGTACGCGAGCCGTCAGGTCGCACAGGGCGAGACGGCTGTCGCGTAACGCGAGGTCGTTGCCCTTGAGCACAGGACACGCCTCGTAGAACCCGGTGAACTCCTGGGCGAGATCGAACAGGTAGGTGCACAACTTGTGCGGGCTGTGTGTCTCGAGTGTGGTCGCCATCGCGGCATCGAAGCCGAGCAGTTTGAGCGCCAGCGATCGTTCCTGGGGTGCGCTGATCGCTGGTGCGACAGTCCGCGCTGCGGCCCGATCGATCTCGGCTCGACGGAAGATCGAGCAAATGCGGGCGTGGGCGTACTGCAGGTACGGCCCGGTGTTGCCCTCGAAGGCGAGCATGCGGTCGAAGTTGAAGACGTAGTCCTTCACCCGGTCGTTCGACAGGTCGGCGTACTTGATCGCCCCGATCCCGATCATTCGGGCGACATCCGCCCGCTCGGTCTCCGACAATTCCGGATTGCGTTCGGCCACTGCGGCCCCGGCCCGGGCGACCGCTTCGTCGAGTAGGTCGGAGAGCTTGACGCTGCCGCCGGTGCGGCTACGGAACATCTTGCGGTCCTCGCCGAGCACACTGCCGAACGGGACGTGGACGATGTCGACCTCGTCGGGCACCCAGCCCGCCATCCGACAGACATCCCACACCATGTGGAGATGTTGGGCCTGGGGAGCACCGACGACGTAGAACATGCGCGTCGCCCCGAGCCGCTCGATGCGATCAATCACCGTGGCAAGATCGGTAGTTGCGTAGTTGAACCCACCGACCGAGTTGCGGATGATCAATGGCAGCGGCTCGTTGGAGCGGTTGGTGTAGCCCGGCGGGAAGACCACTTCGGCACCGTCGGAATCGACCAGTAGATGGGCCGCATGCAACCGCGCGACCACCGGTTGGAGCAGATCGTTGTACCTGCTCTCACCCATGTTGTCGTCGCCCATCAGGCGAACCTCGAGACGGCGATAGACCTCCTGGAAGTAGCGGGCCGACTCGGCGACGAGGATCTGCCACAGGCGGAGCGTCTCGGGTTCGCCGCCCTGGAGGAGCACTACGCGTTGGCGAGCGCGGTCTTGGAATGCCTCGTCGTACTTGAACTTGTCGTTGGCCTGCTTGTAGAAACCGTCGAGATCACCGACCGACAGTTCGTGGGCCGCTTCGGCCTCGCCGATGTCGAGCAGATGCTCGATCAGCATGCCGAATGGGCGGCCCCAGTCACCAATGTGGTTCTCGCGGATGACCTTGTGACCGACGAACTCGTTGAGCCGCACCAGGGCGTCGCCGATGATCGTGGAGCGCAGATGGCCGACGTGCATTTCCTTGGCGACGTTCGGCGCCGAGTAGTCGACGACAACGATCTCGGTCGGACGAGGGGTTACCCCCAGGCGATCATCGGCGGCGATGCCCGCCAACTGGGCTGCGACGAACGCGTCGGAGAGGGTGACGTTAATGAACCCCGGCCCGGCGATTTCGAGTGTGGCAGTCCCGGCGAGGGAGTCGGCGAGTAGGGCGACAACGGCGGCCGCCACCTCGCGCGGACTCTTGCCCAACGACTTGGCCAGCGCCAACGCACCGTTAGCCTGCGCGTCGGCCCGGTCCGATGGGCGGACCACCGGGTCGACGGACTCGCCCCGCCGACCGGCAACCTCGGCAAAGGCCGGGGCGAGCAGGTCAGCAACGATGACGAGGGGATCAGACATCTCGCCAAGGGTAACGGCCCACCCCGCACGACCCCATTCCGATTCCCGAATCGGCGATGCGGCGGCCCCACCACGGCGATTGCCACGGACGGCCACTTCAGCGCACAGCAACCCGCGTGCTCGCCCGTCGGAGCTCACCAGTTGGCGGCCGCTTCCATCAACCGCGCGCCCGCTCCGCCCTCGATGGGCTCGCCGTGACCGAAGTAGATCGTGTCGAGCGAGATTTTGGCGAGCGCCTTAGCCGACGCCATGGCCATCACCATGTCGGTGCTGAACTGCGGACTCGGACCCGATAGCCCGTCGCCATTGGTGATCGCATCACCGGCGACCAGGACCTTGCCCAACGGATCGTAGATTGCGATGTGACCGGCCGTATGACCCGGGGTCCCGACGATCTGTAGGCCGAATACCTCGTCGCCATCGGACACCGACGAGACGGTGCGTGGCGCGACGATCGACGCGACATCGGCTTCGCCGGCATACGCCGTGGCGTTGACTGCGGCGGTCAACACGTCACCGATGCTGCCGGCATGATCGGGATGATGGTGGGTGAGCAGCACGTGACGGACCGCGCCCCAGTCGAGTGATGCTGCGGACAGCGCGTCGCCAATTGCCGAGGCGCTCCCGGCGATGCCAGTGTCGATCACGGCTGCCTCGTTGCCACGCACGAGCAGATATGCCGAGACAAATCCCAGGTTGACGCGCTGGTAGCTGATTGGAGTAGCGGCATCGGTCGGCGCGGCCGTTACTGCGACCTCGGGCGCGGTCGAGCCTTGCGCAGCAGTTGACTCGACCGACGCCTGGGTGGTGGGGTCGATCGTCGATGGCTCCCCAAGCGGTGCAGTGCTGGCCGACTGCCCCGACTCGCTGCTGGTCGACGAACATGCACCGAGAATCGGTGTGAACACCGAGATCGCCAGCGCACCCCGGCCGAGGTCGGTCAGGAATGCTCGTCTCCCCATTCGATGCAACTCACACATGTCGTGCCTCCCTGGAAGAAGACCAACCGTACCTTGCAACGAAAGGACTGTCGGGCAGCCCCGAAGGCCCGCTATCCTTCCTGTGCTCCACGTGCCCGCACGTGGGACCCCCGCCCTCGTAGCTCAGGGGATAGAGTACCGGCCTCCGGAGCCGGTGGCGCAAGTTCGAATCTTGCCGAGGGCGCCCTGGTAAATCGGCCCTGAGCTGCGGAAACGCCTCAACCTGGACATGTCAAGTCTGACCAGTAGTAACCGTGACTTACCCTGATCGGCCGATACGTTCGGGAACACGACGGGAACAAATTTCGCGAACACCCACGAACCACTGCACTTGTGGGCGCTGGCGGCGCGGCTTCCCACGTCGGGTAAGTCTCCTGACGACTTACCCGGATACTGCCAGCTGCGACTCGATCCAACCCGAAACCGTGTGGCAACAGCCAACGATGTAACCGCGTGCACGGCTTCCAACGCCGTCGAACGATCGTTTGATGAGGACGTCGGTCGTGATGATCGTGGGAGACGGTGGCTCGGCTGAATCTCCCGGTAGTCCAGCACCACGCGACACTGGTCGATTACTCGCGAGAAGCATCACTTCTCAACCTCTTATTCTCGCGAGCTAAAGCCTGATATGTCGACGTCATGGCCCGCAACAGACCACCCGGCAACCGACGGCCCCGGCGTATCGGGTCGATAGAACACCCCGGCCGACGCCAGGCTCGACGGCTGTGACGGTGCCGGACGGTGAGCAGTCAGTCGACCCGACAAAAACCGTCCTCCAGAATCGCTCCAGAGCGCTGATCTCGGGTCGGCCGGTATGTCGGGTACCCCCAGTTTGGAGGTGCTGGCCCGGTTTCTGCCCGGCCCGGTCGAACTGACCGAACGCGTCATCTACCGGCTCGGCTCGACCGCACCGTCGACGATCCGCGCCTACCTGGCCGATTGGACCGATTTTCGAGGCTGGTGCACCACCCACCAACTCGCTGCGTTGCCGGCGTCGGCGACGACGGTCACCGGGTACATCGCCTATCTCGCGTCGCTGACCGATGAGACCGGCACCCCTGCGGTCGCGTACGCGACCTTACAGCGGCGCACCTCAGCGATCGCCTACGCCCACCACCTCGCCGACCTCCCCTCCCCCACTCAGGTGCCGATCGTCGGGGACGCCCTCCGATTCTGGGCCCACCAACGCGGCACCGCCCCGGAAGGCAAGGCGAAACCGCTCACCACCCGCCTGCTCCGCCAGGTCGTCGAGGCGCTCCCTCCGACCCGGGCGGGTGCCCGGAACCGGGCGCTGCTGCTGATCGGGTTCGCCGGGGCGTTGCGCCGGTCGGAGATCCCGCACTCCAGTACACCGACATCGAGCAGGTCGACGAGGGCCTGATCATCACGATCCGCTCGTCCAAGACGGACCAGACCGGGCATGGTGAAATGATCGGCGTCCCCTACGGTGCCAACCCCGGCACGTGCCCGGTCCGCGCCCAAACCGCCTGGCTGCAGCACCGCGGGACCAGCCCGGGGGCGTGTCGGATCAACCGTGGGGACCGGCTCACCACCCCGCTCGCCGGGATCACCGGCGCCGCGGTCAACGACATCGTCCAAGCCGCCTGTCTCACGGCAGGGTTACCGGCCGGGTACAGCGGCCACTCGCTTCGCGCCGGGTTCGTCACCGTCGAGTTCGAGGCTGCCTGGCATGCTGCCCAACTCGTCGAGGTCACCGCGTGAGCCCGTCAGGTAACGATGCTGTAACGATCCCGTGCCCGGTGTGCGCCGTGGCGTTCGTGCCGGCCGGGAAACGGGTCTACTGCTCCGACACGTGCCGGGTCGCTGGTCACCGCCGCCGGCACCGGGCCGAGCAAGCCCGCACACCGGTCGGGTTGCCCCCGTCGTCGCCGGCGTCGCGGCGGGCGATCACCGTCTACGAATGCGACACCTGCGAGACCCGCCAACTCGGCGAGCAACGCTGCGAATGCGGGCTGTTCATGCGCAAACTCGGTCCCGGCGGGCGCTGCCCCAGCTGCGACGACATCCACACCATCGACGAACTTCTCGGCCGATGAACCAGCCCTCGACAACCAGCCCAACCTCGGGCACACTGTCACCAAGCCCGCCCAATCAGCAGGCTTGAGATCCAAACCAACGGGCCTCCATCAAACCCAGTGGGATTCAGTCTCACGAACGAAGAACGACCCGAACTACCCGAACTTCGCACCGACGGGGTGAGCGACACCGACGCCTTTCTTGACGCGATCGAACGCCACCAAACGGCTCCTACGGCGGGCGACGCACTTGACCGGGCGGCCTTCCCGGGAGCCGGAGGCGATCCTCATGATGAGGGTGACCAGCAAGTCCGGCCCGCCTCCCGCACATCGAGAACCGACGTCGAAGCCTCAGTAGCGGCCGGCGGCGAACCGGTCGGAACCAGCCTGGACGGTGCGGCGCTGGTCGAAGGGCCGAACTCGGCGTAGCTCCGGCCCGTCATCGAGGGGACGCCACACGGTCTGTTACTACCAGATCACAGTGTGACCGTCGGAGTGAGACGGCTCGCGCCCAGGGATGCTTTATTCGAACTCGTCATACCCGCCGCGGAAGCCGTAGTTCGACACGGGCGTCGGTACCGCCTATCTGTCCTGCGATTTCGAACGACGAGGTCAGCGACATGACGATCGACAGGCCTCGACCGCCCAGTTGGCTGGGAGGAGGCATGGGGCCAGGTTCATTGACCTGGCGGTACGGCAGACCCTGATTGCGCACATGCACGACCACGCCCCGGGGATTCGGCCGCGCGTCGACCCTCACCCATACGCGCCCAGCGGCGATACCCGCTTCTATGCCGTTCGTGATGAGTTCGTTGACGACCACGAGGAGATCGTCGACCGTATGCTCAGGCGCTCCCCTCGACCGAAGCCAGGTCGTCAGGCCGTAGCGAACCGCTGACGCCTGGGACGCGCTCTGTACGATCCACGTCTGCTCGGACTCCTCCTCCTCTTTCATGAGTGGCACGTACCCGGTCCGGCCTACGGCGAGACCGGGACCCGGCCGATTCAGCCGCCCGAGGTCTGCGACTCGTTGTCGACCTCCGGCGACTCGTTGTCGACCTCCGGCATGGAGCCGTCGTTGACACCGTCGTTGACGATCGCGGTCCCGTCGCTCCCTCCTCCGGCACCGTCCTGCAGCGCATCTGTTCCGACTACCTCGGATCCAACTACGTCAGTGGCAACGGACTCGCCGCTGGAATTGGGAGGGTTGATCGACGGTCCGTCACCGTCCGACGAGGCACATCCTTGGATGGCGAGTCCAGAGACGATGACGACGAGCCAGCTGAGCCGCTTCATTTCGCCACGGCAGTGTCGGACCGAGATGTCTTGAGTGCAGTACCCCGTCCAGCGGCGGGCTTGGTCGGTTTAGCGGCGGGCTTGGTCGCCGTCCGCCTGGACGCAGGCTTGGTCGGCGCGGCGGCGGATGTGCTGCGCCGGGCCTGTGACCGCGCCGGTTTCGCAGCCTTCGCCGCTTCGATTTCGTTGCCGAGGCTCTCCCAATCCTCTTTCGACATGCCTTGCTTCAGGGCAGGGAGAATTTCGGACTCTTCTTCTTTGACGTGATGGGAGACTCCGGCGGCCAGCATTTCGATCGCGGCACCAAATCCGGGAGCTCGGCGGAGTTGGCGGGCCTGATCCAGCCCGGCGCGGACCAGGCCGTGCTCCACATTTGCCTCTTTTGCCGGCTTCTTGCCTTCGACACGTTCGACTGACGGATAGACCACCCGTTCCTCGATGTCCATATGGAGCCGCAACATGCGGTCGACCTCCTGCATCAACTGGTTCCGCTCGGGTCCTGGGTTGGACTTGGCAAGCGCCGACAGGCGGGTGTTCACCTCGCGGTGATCTTTCTTGAGGATCGCCATCGGGTCGTTCATTCGAGTCTCCTTCGGGACACCGACGTTTCGACGCATCATGATTCCCGGCCTGAGTACCCGCCATTCCCCAATGGCAAACCAGCACACCCAGGGCATGTTCGATGGGCATCGACCTGACGGCCGACGATCTTGCCGAGTGTTACGTGACCCTGCTGAACTCGCCGCTTCCCTTTGGTCTGACTTGTAGCTGCGCCGGGGTAGTGGTTTGCGATGCAACGTTTACCTACACGTTCTCGGTTCAAGCGGCTCCCAATCTTCGCTCTACTTGGTGCGAGTGCGGCGCTCGTGTTCGGCGCAGTTCCAGCGCTCACCCCGACCGTGGGTGCCACCGATGCGCCTGATGCTCTCGGCCTCGAGCCGGCTCGAGCACGCTCTGACGACGAGACTGCATATCCACCAGGTAGGGCCCGACCAGCGGCAATTTTTAAACGTCTGGAAAAGTGAGTTGGGTTCGGCGTTGCGGGAACGGTATCCGTGAATATTGCGACCTGAGGTGCGATCTACTTTCTCCCTTCGAGGTCGATTTTCAGTTCCTCACGAAGATGACGAAGCCCGGAGTAGATCTGGCGATTCACCGTCCATTGGGGAAGCCCGAGCGTGGTGGCAGCCTGCCGATACGTCTGACCGGCGATGTAGGTGAGCTCGATCGCTGCACGCTCCGCCGCCGGCAGGTGCCCCATAGCGTGGCTGAGTCGATCGTCGGCAAGGCTGCGCGCCAGCTGGTCCGCGGGATCGCTACAACTGCTGTCGCCGATCGAGTCGAAGTTCGGCTGCGCATCCTCGCTACGTTGACGCACGGACCGGCAACGAAGGTGATCCAGCGCCCGACACCTCGTGACGAGCGCAAGATAACTTTGCAGGCCTCCGCGGCTGGGGTCGAAGCCGCCTGCATGGGACCAGATATACAGGAGCACGTCCTGTGCCACGTCGTCGACGTCACCGATCGCAACGAAGCGATGCGCCACTTTTCGAATGGATGTCCCATACCGCCGGGCGACTTCGGTCAGAGCGGCCTCCTGCCGCTCTTCGACGAATGCCATCAGCTCGGCATCGGAACGATCCCGCAGCACGCATCGACAGGATGAGCGGGCCGCCGATCGGTCGCACCCATCCGATTCCACGTCAGTCGCCGAACTCCTCGAAATGGGACCCACCAACATCTCACTCATGTCGTACTCCGCCTCTGTTCGCCAGCCCTGCCTGGCTCCACCTATGCCTTGCCCCGACGCCACCTGATTCAAACCCGTGCTGGCCGAACGGAGCCGTACGGCCCACGTCAGGCCAGCTGCTGGCCGAGTGTCCTGCACGAGGAGGTATAGGGGCTCAGCAGTTGGGTACAGGCCAATCAAGCCTTCTGACGAATGGACTCAATGGTTCACATGATCATCGTCATCTATCACTCTGTTCTAGGAGTGCGCTTCGGCGAGAAGAGTACTGCTGGCTACCTGGCCGATTGCGGACACGAGACCCGCGTGGTCGACCAGTACGACGGGCAGGTATTCGACGACTTCCAAACTGCTGAGGAATACGCGCTTACCCTGGGCAGCCGAAAGCTACATCAACGGGCAAATGAGGCGGTCACGGACCTGCGCGATCCGTTCGTCGTCGCCGGGTTCTCGATGGGCGGCGCGATGGCCATCGGCGTGGCGACGTCTCATTCGGCAGTTTGCGGGTTGGTATTATACGCAGGAGTGGGCGACACAGCAACAATGGGGATTCAGACGTGGCCCGCATCGGTTCCGGTGCAAGTCCACTATACTCCGGCCGATCCGACTCCGAATTACGACTGGATCGACCGATTCGAGTCGCTTGTACGGGCGTCGGATGCTTCGTACGAATCGATTGAGTATCCTGGCTCAGGCCATCTATTCACTGAGCGCGCCCTGCCCGATCAATACCAGCCCGACGACGCGCGAGCGCTCTGGGCGAGCTCTGCTCGGCTCATCGCTGACCTCGGTGACGCTGGCTTCGCCCCACATTGATCGGTGGTCTTTGCCGAATAGTACCTGGCAGGTTTACGAGCTTCGCGACCTCGGTTTCAGTCGACCCATAGCTGATCGGCGCGCGTACACCGCCTATGCCGCCTATCTCGGCATGATCCAGCTGGAGGCGGACGACGACCACCATCCTTCGGTAAGCTCCGCCGGCCCATACGTGGACGAGTTGATCACCATGTTCGTCAGCGGTGCGCCGACCTCCGAACAATCGAATCCAGACCGCAGTATCGAGTGACCAGGGTGACCGTTCGAAGACCCGGTTTCCATTGACACGTCGGTCGGCGAGTGTGAGGCTGTCGCCATCGCAACCATGCAGATCCAGCCCAATCAAATTGGCGTCGATTTCAGTGCGCCGGGTATGGTCGACGTCACCAAACTTCGTGCGGCCGGAGCCACCTTCGCGAGTCGATACCTGTCGATCGCCGCGGACCATTGGAAGGTCATCACGGCCCGCGAGCGGGACAACATCTGGTCGGCCGGGCTCGGAATCCTGCTCAACTGGGAGGCCGGGTCGACCTCGTGGGACCGGCCGGGTGATGGGACGGCCCACGCACAACAGGCTGCGCAAATGGCCGCGGCGCTCGGCTACCCGACCAACCTCCCGATCATTGCCTCTGTCGATGCCGATGTGCAGGGAGCCCAGATCGAGGTGGCTGCCGAGTACCTCAGCCACTTCCACGATGCTCTGAGCGGCTATCCACTCGGTGTCTACGGTGCGGCCCCAATTGCCAACCGGGTAGGGGGCCTGGCGTCCTTCGTTTGGGCAACGGAGTCGACTGCGTGGGGTTCGAGCTACGACCGCACCCCCAACATGCAGCAGCACAGCATCAGCAAGTATCCCGCGTTCGAACAATTCAAGGACGCCAAGGGGAAGCCCACCATCGACCTCAACATCACACTCTCGCCCATCGACGTGTGGACCGGTGGAGACAACCCACCGGAGCCACCACCACTCCAACCGCCATCTGCTCCCTCGCCCGGGGCCGCCACCTACACCGTCCAACGAGGCGACACGCTGACCGCGATTGCCTCCACCCATCACACGACGGTCTCAGCGCTGCTCCGTGAGAATCCGGCGATCACCGACCCCGATCACATCATGGTCGGACAGGTGATCAAGCTTCCTTGACCCGATCAACGCCACCGACGTTGGCCATCAGCCCGGTCGCGACCATCGTGACCGAAATCCAGCCGACTGCGACGGCCCAGCCCGCCAGCACATCGGAGACCCAGTGGACTCCGAGTACAAGACGCGACGTTCCAATCGCCAACGCGAAGAACACGGCGGCGCTGACCGCAGCAGTACGAATCGTACGGCTACTCGTCAGGCCCCATACGACGACGGCCAGACTGCCGTAGCACGCAATGCTCTGCGCGGCGTGACCTGAGGGGAAGGAATTCCCGGCAGCGACGACCACCGCACCGACTGGCGGACGCGACCGGCCAGCAGCAAGTTTCATGACCGCTACCAGGATCGCGGTTCCCGCACTGGCCACGATGATAAACACCGCTGCACGCGGTAGTCGACGCACGAGCAACGCGACGGTCACGCCGACGACAATCACGGATACAACTTCGATGTCAGCCAGCCGGGTCACGAATCTCATGATCGAGACGACCCCGTCGGTCCGCCGCATCACGAGCCATCGGGTTGCGTCCTGGTCGAACTGGACGATCTCGTCGCGTTCTCGAACGCTCTCCCACAACTTCGCGACGAACGCCATCGATGCCGCAGCGGCTACAAGAGCGATCATCAGGCGTCGGTTGATCGCGTTCACGACTCCGTCGTCAACCGCGTTCACACGGCGACCTGAGGGTCCCAGTACGGCTTGCGAAGTTCGCGCTTGAGCGGCTTGAGCGCCCCCGACAGCGGGATCGGTTCCGTTCTGAACTCAACCGACTTCGGCACTTTGAAACCGCCCAGCGTGAGACGAACGTGGTCTTTCAACTCCTCCTCCGTGGCCGAAGCGCCCGGACGGAGTACAACGATGGCATGGACCTGTTCTCCCCAGACCGGGTGCGGGATCCCGATCACGGCGACTTGTTCAATGGCCGGATGGCTCGACATGGCGTGTTCAACCTCGATCGAGTAGACGTTCTCGCCGCCGGTCACAATCATGTCGTTGATCCGATCGACAAGGTAAAGGTACCCGTCGGCGTCAAGGTGGCCCTCATCACCGGTTCGATACCAGCCTTCCCGGAACGCGTCGGAGGTCTTGCCAGGTTGACCCCAGTACTCGCGCATGAAGCTTCCGCCCCGGGCCCAAACTTCCCCGTTCTCGCCGGGGACAACCTCGCGGTCATCTTCACTGCGCACACTGACCGTGATCCCCAGTGCAGGGCGTCCAGCAGACCGAAGGATTGGTCCGCCCCGTCGATGGTCGGCCGCGGTCAGGAACGTCAATACCGAGGAGCATTCGGTCATCCCGTACCCCTGCCACAGGCTCAGGTTGGGAAACGCCGCGATGACCCGATCCAGCAGCGACGCCGGCATCGGTGAGGCCCCATAGACGAGATCGCGCAACGAATCAAGACGCTCAGGGCGAAACTCCGGATGGTTCATCATCAACGCAATCATCGTCGGCACCATCATCGTCCAGTCGACGCCATACCGCCCGATGGCCTGCATCACCTCTTCGGGTTCGAACAACGGGACGAAGATCGACGAACCGCCAGTAGCGGGAATCCCGACGATGCCGCCCATCGACGCCGCATGAAACATCGGTGTTTGGTGCAGATAGACGCGTGACTCTCCGAAGCCCAGCGTCATTGCGATGTGATACAGATTCAACACTTCGGCGCGTTGATCGAGGAGCACCCCCTTGGCCAGCCCTGTCGTGCCTCCGGTGTACATCAGCACTACCGGATCGGTCTCTTCGGGTTCGCTCGGGGTGACGGGTTCCCCACTGGCGATCAGGTCCTCGAAACGAAAGTCGTGGGGCACGTCACCGTTTCCGATCAGGACGACGTGACGCAGCGGAAGCTCAGACCGCACCTCGGCGATGTTGCGAGCGAAGTGGTCGGCGAAGATCTCGTCGACGAACGCGACCGTCGTGCCCGAGTCGCGCAGGATGTGTTGGAGTTCTCGACCGGCAAGTCGCAGGTTGAGCGGATTGATGATTCCCGCGCCGAGAAACCCGGCGTGGAACAGCTCAAGGTACTGGTGGCTGTTGCACGACATCACCGCGAATCGATCGGACGGCTCCAACCCGAGTTGGTGTTTCATCGCATGGGCCAGGCGAAACACTCGATCCCCGTGTTGCTGAAACGTCCCGTGATAGGCGCCATCGTGGAAGCCGACCCGGTCGGGCCACCGTTCGATCGCGGGAAGAAACAGTCGATGAAAGACCAGCTCCTTCATGACAACTGCACCCCATATGGCGATTCGACGCCTGCCGCAAACTGCGTTCGACCCCCGACTGAATGGGCCGGGACGACAACAACGGGGGTCGGGGCGTGACGAACAACGTCCATGATGACCCCACCGAGCACATGCTCGGACAGGCCGGTGCCATGGCTGGCCATCATCAGTAGGGCGTCGGGATGCGCATCGGCCCAGCGACGAATTGCCGAGGCGACGCGGGGATCGTCGACCGTCTCACCAGTGACCGGAATCTTGTAACGGCGAGCAACTCTGGCAGCGAGCCGCTCGATGTACCGCCCGGCAATCGACCGTGAGCCAGCGACCCTCGTGTCTGGGTCGACCACCTCGAGAAGCCGAGCCGGCAGCCCGAACGCGGCCGCCCATGCTCCAGTCATCTCGGCGACGGCTTCAGAGATCAGCGATCCATCGATACATCCGACGATCTCGCTGAACGCGCCGCGAGGCGCACGACAGTGCGGACCGGCAAGCACGACAATGCGCGGGGACCACCGAATGATCTGCCCGGTGGTGGTCGGCATCACGGTGTCGACGAACCGCCCTGGCGCATCGGTATTCAGGCAGATGACGCTGTGCGGGCTCGCCGCAGCGAACTCGAGAAGCCCGTCGACGACGCTGCTCGACTCCGCGGTCTGCCACCGCGCCTTCACCGGCTGGACCAGCTTTGTCAGGTCCTTCTTGTTGCGATCGTTCTCATCCCGATCGGCGGGGTCCTCATTGCAGGTCCAAAATGTCATGACTGCGCCGAGAGCAGCGAGGTTCCGGGCGGTTGCCACCGCCGCCGTCTCTGTCATGTGATCGGGTGTGATCGGCACAATGATGTGATCGAACGGGGGCTTACCGCCAGATGTATGGGCGGACGCTCCTCGATCGGAGTCAACGGGGGCAGCAGGCGCGGCGTCGATTTCAATCGGAACAACGAGCAACGGGACCGCAAGCCGCCGCACGAGGCGCGCCGTTGCGCTCGGGTGAACCAGCCGCGCCCAGCCGTCACGGATATGCGTCGCGACGGCAATCAACTGGGTCGGGTGACGTTCAAGATAGATCGCCAACGCATCAGCGATGTTCCATGGGTAGGTGACAACCCGCCTGATCACGGTCAGGTGCGGCCAATCCACCGCCACCGCATGGGTTGCCGAGGCAAGTACCGCCTCGGGGTCGAAGGAACCAGGGGCCGGCGCAGGCAGTGTGTCGGGTATCGAATCGAGCGGCGTCGGGGCGACGACGACCAACACGAGTGGAACGCTCAGCTGATCCGCCCAACTCGCCGCGACAGGGAGCACCTGCTCCGCCTCTGGCGAACCGTCAAGACACGCAACGATCGGCAGATCGGCCGCAGTCGCCGCAGCGTGGGCACCAACGATCACAATCGGCATGCCGTCGGCAAGAAGTTCAGCAGCCAACGACTCCGCCAACACTCCCGAGGTTTTGCTTGGTCCGTCGTCACTCATCACGATCATCGAGCCCGGTGCGCTCCGACACCGCCGCACGATCTGCGTGGCGTGGTCCTCGCCGGCGATCACCTCGCTCGACCCCACTGGCTCACCGCACTGACGAGCGAGCTCCGACAACCGCTCGCGCTGGCGGTCGGACCGAATCGGATCGTTCTCCACCGAAACGAGGTCGACGGATGCACCCAACCGTTCGGCAAACCGCAGTGCAATCGGCAGGGCCCGTACGGAGCCGGGTGAGTCGTCGAGGGGAACCATCAAATGTCGCAGGGCCTGTAGTTGGCGTGTTGGAGTCACGATGTGATCGTCGGCCGCCAGAACACCGGTGAATAGAGGCGAACGTCCCGGTTCGTCACCGCAGCCGGCCCGGATTGCCACTCGCCAGGGCCGTTCGACTCTCGCCAACGAGTCGTGATACCTCGGCAACGGGCGAAACCGGCGACGACACTGAGTAGATGATGCACCCGACCAACGACCATGCGGCCTCCGAAGGCCACCTGGGCCGGCGAGCCGCTTGGCTACGGGCCGCAGTGCTCGGGGCGAACGACGGGCTGATCTCGACCGCCAGCCTGATGGTCGGCGTCGCCAGTGCCAACAGCTCGAGATCGGCAATTCTCGTTGCTGGGATCGCCGGGTTGACCGCCGGAGCATTGTCGATGGCGGCTGGTGAGTACGTCTCGGTCAGTTCGCAGCGCGATACCGAACGCGCCGACCTTGCTCGGGAGCGGGCGGAACTGACGCAGTTCCCGGAGGCTGAGCATCGCGAGCTGATCCGGATCTATCGGAACCGAGGACTGAGCGACGGGCTCGCCAAGCAAGTCGCCGAGGAACTGTCGAAGCTCGACCTGCTGGCGGTTCATGCTCGTGACGAACTCGGGATCGACGCGTCGGCTCTGGCCAATCCCGTGCAGGCCGCAATCGTGTCGGCCGTCAGCTTCATCATCGGCGCGGTAGTGCCGATCCTGATCGTGCTGCTCAGCTCCGACAAGTTCCAGATCCCGATGATCATGGCTCTGACTCTGATTGGACTTGTGGCCCTTGGCGCCGTCGGAGCCCGCGTCGGAGGAGCCCCATGGAAACGGGCCGCGACCCGTGTGCTAATCGGCGGAACGCTCGCGTTGGTGATTTCCCTGGCGATCGGACGACTGTCGGGAAGCGCCGTCTAGTGCGGTCAGCGATGGCGGCGTTCTGTGACCTTCGGCCCTGTCACACACCCACCCGGCCGTTGGAGGATGTCGAAGGACATTGGAGGACATTGAAGGATGTTGAAGGATGTTGAAGGATCCCAACTGATGGAGGTTTCGAGATCATGCAAGCACACCATGGCGACGAACTTGTCGTTCGCGGACATGTGAGCAATCTGCTTGACGTCAACACGGCGCGCCGCGCGCTTGAGCTTGTCGATCTGACCAATCTCACCGTCCCGTGTTCTCCAGCGGCGATCGACGATCTGTGTCGTCAGGCCGTCGGCCCGTTCGGCTCGACCGCTGCGGTCTGTATCTGGCCCCGCTTCGTCACCCGCGCGGTCGAACATCTCAACGGATCCGGGGTCGCGGTGGCCACCGTGGTGAACTTCCCGACCGGCGACGACGACATCTCGTCGACCGTCGAGCTGACGAGTTCCGCCATCTCCAACGGCGCTGATGAGATCGATCTCGTTCTGCCCTACCGATCGTTCCTCACTGGGGAGATCGACGTTGCTGCCGCAATGATCGACGCCGTACGGGCGGCGGCTGGACCCGATGTGCTGCTCAAGGTCATCCTCGAAAGCGGGAGTTATCCAACGCTCGACTCGGTCCGAGACGCCGCCCGACTGGCCATTGACCATGGTGCTGACTTCATCAAGACCTCAACGGGTAAGACGTCTGTCTCGGCCACGATCGGTGCAACGGTCATGATCCTCGACGCGATCCGCGGCACCGACCGACCGGTGGGGATCAAACCATCGGGTGGGATCGGCACCCTCGCCGATGCCGCACGGTATCTGGCCGTCGCCGACGAGATGATGGGCGCCGACTGGGTCACGCCGGCAACGTTCCGGTTCGGTGCGAGTGGCCTGCTCGACGTGCTCGAAACCGCGCTCAGCCGGGATCTCGATCTCAACCTGCCGGGGCCCGAGGCGGACGGGGGCTGAATGCTCGCCCAAGAGTTCATCCGCCACAAACGAGACCACGAGTCACCAGCTCGGGCGCTGCAGAGGTGCCAACCGATGAACGTCATCGAAACCATCGTTGACCTGTCCCCAGAACACAGCGAGGCAGCCATCCGCACCGCGCTGGCCGACTTGTGTCACCCAGCCGCCGCCGCGTCCAGTTGGAATTGAGTCACCCCGCAACGCGTGGCAGATGCGGCGAGTAACGCGTTCACCTCGGCCGGTCGCGGCGCGCTGACGATCCCAAGGGCGAGCAACTCGGCTTCGGAGGTGTTCGCCAGTAGGTCGTCCGCTGCGCAGCGAGCGACCCCGGGGTCGACGCCGACGCCAACCAAGCCGTCCCAGAACGCTCCAGCAACGAGCCCGATCGGTCGCTCCGACGGGCCTGCCGGTAGCGTCGATGGCGCGGTTGTCGCCGACGATTGCGCTGGGTCGGTCGGCAACGTCCCGCTCGTCTCCGACGTCAGCGGCGCTGCCGCGGTTGGCGGTGGTGTCGGCGACGGCGTCACTGGAGGAGGCAACGTCGCAGGTAGTTCGGCGCTCGTCGCCGTCCGTGCGGCTTGCGCCGCGGGTGCGTTGTCCTGACTTGCGAGGGCGACGACCGACAAGCCTGCCGCGGCCAGAGCGCATCCGCCGGTCCAGGCCGCCGCTGTACGTCGATGCTGGCGCCCAGCGGTCGCCACCGGCCCCATCGCCAGTAAACCTCGATGATCGGCGGCCTGGACGAGGGGCGGCACGACGACCAGCGCCGACAGCAAGGCGACGGCAATGTTGATCGTGACCACCATCCCGAAGTCCGAGATCAACGGGAGTGACGAGAACATCAGCACGGCGAATCCACCGAGCGTGGTCAACGCCGAGGCGAAGAAGGCTCGACCCGTGCGTTCGGCCGCCACCTCGGTGGACTCCAGCGGATCACGGCCGCGTCTGCGCTCTTCGGAGTATCTGGCGATGAGCAGCACGCTGAACTCCGCGCATGTCGCCACGACAAGTGGACCGCCGACCGTTGTCAGCGGACTCAAGGTGATCCCGAGTACCCGCACCAGCGAGGCCGACGCGCCGACCGCAAGGAGTACAGGAACCATCGTCAGCAACCCGCGGGCCAGATCGCGGCTGCGGAGTACGACGAACGCACCAACGAGGAGGACGGCCACGATGGTCAACTCGGCACGATTGGCCGTGATGTTCTTGAGGAGCCCCACCCCGACGACGGCCAACCCACCCGTGGTGGCCAAAGTCTGAGCGGGCAGCAGCCCGCCCGTGCCCGGATCGGCGATGGCCCGATGTACCCGATCAAGAACCAGTGCCCGTTGGGCGAGAGAGGATGGACCGACCTGGAAAAGCACCTGGGTCGCATTGCCATCCTGGGCCACGAGGAGGCTTTGTAGTGCCGGTGGGGCGACGGTGTATGCCTGCAACATGTCAAGGCCGGTTGGCGCCAACAAGGTGGTATTCGGCACCTCGGTCAACCAGCCAACCGTGGTCGCCAGGCTTGAGGCTTCGGCGAGTTCCCCATTCTCGGTCGTCGCTCGATTGACCAGGTCAATGATGAATGCCCCCATTTGATCGGTGAAGACGCCATTGTTCGTGGCGCTCGTAGTTTCAACGAACACGCCGAGCGTCGTTGCGAATCCGGTCTCCTTCTCGAGCGTCCTGGCGTTCTTGATCGACGTACTGGATTGGTTCGCCCAGTTGATCGGATCACTCTCGATCTTCGAGCCGGTCTCCAAGACGAGGCCGAGGATGGGCAGTCCGACGGCGATAACCACGAGGGGCAGCACCGTCACCTGAGGCAGGCTGCCGAGACGCCGCACCGTCCTTTCGACCCACGAACTCGTTGGCTGCTTGCGTGTGGGTGAGCGGCGCTCGCGGGCGCCGATGACCATGGTCGGTGCCACGATGCCGGCGATCAGCAGTGCGACAATGCCAATCGCCAGCAGCACCCCGAAGTCCTGCACCATCGGCACCTTGGACATTTTGACGGTGAGGAACGCGATCGCTGCGCCGACGGTCGCCACCACGAGCGGCGGACCCATCCGCAGCAGTGTTGTTTCGAAGGCATCGCCCGACTGGTCGGCGGTGCGTTCCTCCTCAATGCGGTTCTGGATCTGGATGGCAAACTCGATGCCGAGACCGATGAGTATCGGCAGACCGGTAATCGTGACCAACGAGAGCTTCGTGCCGGTGAACCCGAATGCCCCGAATCCCCAGGCGACACCGACAGCCATCCCGAGCAGTGGCAACAAGCGCCAGCGAACTTTGAAGGCAACCAGCAGAATGACGATCATGACCAGGACCGCGATGCCACCCAGGCTGAACATTCCGCCCTGCAGGTAGTCGTTGATGTCGGTCAGAAACGTCGGGGTCCCGGTGATCGTCACCGTCGCGTTGTCGAACGTGTGACCACTCAACACCTGCTGCACCGCACGCGAGCCTTCGGCTTGTTGGTCGAGCGAAGCATTGCCAACCAGCACCGCGGCAAACACCGCATGGCGCGGATCGGGGATGAACGCCCGCAACGCCTTGCGTACCTCAAGCTCGCCCGTTGGTGGTGCCACGAGCCGGCCACTTGCGTCGAGCGAGAAGCCGGCGTTGCCGAAGACCAAGAACTTGACCCAATCGGGGTTGTCCATGGACTGCCCGCCCGCCGCCGCGAGTCGCGACGCCGTGATGGCCGCGTCCTGCCCCCGGGCCGCTGCCGCGGCCGGGTCGGGCTCGCGCCCGATCGTGCGGGCGATGATCTCACTCGCCACGCCCTTGGTGATCAAGTTTTGTGTCCACAGCAGTAACGACACCGGCGAGACGACCGACCGCACCGTGTCATTCGCCAGCAACTCCTGCTGGATGTCCGTGAACTCGGCGACGTTCGCCGGAGCGAACAGATCGATCACGGTCTTGCCCTCGTTCGCTGTGAAGAGCACCACCATGCTCTCGCCGCCGAACAAACGCTGATAGCGCTCGTTGTCCTTCGCCACTTGCGATGCCGGATCGATGTAGCTGTCCTGGCCGGTCGCGAAGTCAAGCCGCCGCAGGCCGAATCCCAGACTCAGTGTGACCAGCGCCATCGCGGCGGCCACGGCCATGGTGCGCCGACTCACCACTCGGCCAACAGATCTCCAGAAGCTTTCCACCCGTTGATACTGAGCGCAGCCGAGTCGAACTTTCCAGGGACCTATGTCACGAATCTCGCATCTCGCAGCAGCCGATCGCTACGACCGGTTTTGATTGGAAGCGAGATCTCGTTGTCGGCGGGAAGCCCGACGAAGACGAGCCTTCCACCTCGGCGCATCCCACCGAACGCCTGCTCGAACGGTTTCGGACTCACGGCCGGGACGATCGCGGCGTCGGCTCCACCGAGTTCTCGCAGCACGATGTCGGGGTCGTCAATTGCCGCGTTGATGACGTGGATTGCCCCGAGTTCGCGAGCCATGTCGAGCTTGTCGGTACGCACATCGATGACGACCACGGTCCCCCCGGCGATGGTCGGCACCTTCAACGAAGGGTGCGCAGGGCGAGAGCCACTGCGGCCCGAAGCTCGCCGAGCGCGTCGCTGACTCCGTCGGCGAGTGCTCGGACGGCATCCCCCGAACCGCTCAGCAAGGCGTCCACCGCCTGCTCGACTCGTACGCGACGCATCTCGACCTCGGCGACCAGTCGGTCGAGGTAGTCACGACCGTCCATGCCGGCGAGGCTCGCCTGAACCCGCAACTCGTCGAGCACCTCACGAGGTGAGCGCTCGGTTGACATAAGCGGGGTTGCGGTAGGTGCCACCTTCTTCGTGGGTCGCGCTGCTTTGGTCGTTGCAGCCGTCTTTGTCTTGGGCTTTGTCTTCGTTGCGTTCGCCATGATCTCTCCTGAATAGGTGGTCGATGCTCACAGTCTCCGGCACAGTGACGTCGTGCGGCAGAGCCCGTGGTCCGCAATCGGGGGGTCGAACGTCCTCAACGCACGGTATGAACATACGGATTTGTCGTGTCCTCCTGGAGACAGACATCTTCTCCGCCGCGCGATGCGGCGACGTGACGGGTGATGCGACTGCAATCCGAGGGCCGAGTCCAAACTTCTCAACGGCCAACCCGGTCGCGGCGCTCGACCGCGACCACAAGATGAGCGGTGAGTTCGCCACGGACCGCCAAGTGGCGACGGACTCGTCTTGGCGGCGTCCCGTTCCGTCAGCGGATGCAGAGGTTGTCGTGAACCAGGGTCACCCCTGGCGCCGCCCAGGCGGCGGCCTCGGCCCGTTCCCGTTCGGCCCAATTCGAAACCGATCCGTTCAACCAGACTTCGCTCCCGGTCGACTCCACCTCGATCGAATGAGCATCGAGTTCGGCCTGGCGATGCAACGCCGCAGTGATCAGGCGCTGAACGTCCTTCGTAGACGCCCCCTGCTTCAACCCGATGATGTTGGTCAGATGCTTCACCCCCGCCAGATGCTGCACCACGCGTTGGGCCGCCCGTCGCTGATAGTCCCAATCGACGGTGCCGTCGAGGGTCACGATGCCATCGCGGACGTTCGCCCAAACCGTGTCGGGGATCTGGGTGTTCCACTCCAAGGCGTGCTCGACCGCCCGGGCGACATCATGATCCGACCGCGTCGTCAAACCGGCGACTTCCACGACGATGTCATCGGCGATCGCCCGTACTCCCTTGACCCGTTTCGCGGCCTTCACCGCAGCCAACCGGTCGGCGATCTTCCCCACATAGCCCGTCAAGGTCACGGATCGATCGGCCACGACAATGCCAATGGCGGCCGCGGGGACGGCCGGATCCCAGGCGAACTCCTCCTCGATCTGCTGCTGCAACGCCCGATCACTCAGCGGCGGTGCAGTCGGTGTCTTTGCGGTGTTCGTCATGACATCTCCCCTTCTCACGAGAGTTCGCTTCATAACAATTGTCGTCTCGCGTGACGTGACCGCCCAGAGCACTTCGTCACCTCCCTCGACGCCAGAGTCCTCTCCGGGCGTCGCCGACACCGCCGAGGGATCGACCGAGACCGGGTGGCCGGTTCGCCTATCTCCGATCGGGGCGATCAGACCCCGGAAGCCTGACCGTCAAACCCGTCAGCTAGCCCGATCGACCGGCGCGTCGAGGTCGTCAAGTCGGGAGCGGAGCGACCGCAGGAGCCTCTCTTCCTCACGGAGTTCTCGCCGCATCCGGGCATTGTCGGTTCCCGAGATCTCCATGCGGAGGTCGCCGAGGTAGATGCCGAGCACCCGGTTCAGGAGCGAACTCTCCTCGTAGGAGAGCCCGAGCTTGCGAGAGGCGTCCGGTGGGACGATCACCTCGGTACACGACGCGTACCAAATCCGGAGCTCGACCCGCGGTGGCGGGTCGGAATGCAGGTCGTCGAATGATGTGAACCTCTCGGCCATCGCGATTCTCCCTTGGAAGCGAACTCATCATCAACGTCGTCCGCCACGATCCGGCCGGCCAGGGTCCAACGCACTGCGTTACTACAGACTTTGGCCCCTCACCGAAACCAGCATCGCCAGAGACTTCGACCGGGCTCCGCCGCGTCGAGGGGGGCTCAGGTGAAGATGATCTGGCTGCCAGCGGCGCGTTCGTAGAACTCGCCAACGGTGATGATCTCAGCGACCTGGGGGATCAAGTCGTCCTTGTCGAGTCCGAACAGATCGACCGACGCCTTGCAGGCGAACAGGCCGGCACCAGTGTCGGCGATCATCTCAATGAACTCGGGAATCGACGGAATGTCGAGTTCCTCCATCTTGTGGTTCATGTAACGGGTCATGACCGTCGACACCCCTGGGAGCCCCCCGAGCATCGTCGGGAAGTGCAGACCTGGGTTGCCAACGGTCGACAACTTGATGTGTTCGTGGCGCTCCCCGTGAATCGCGTCGAGCCCGAAGAACGTGAAGAAGAGGTCGGCCTCGATGCCTTCGGCGCGGGCACCGTTGGCCATGATCAGCCCGGGATAGACACCCTCCAATGACCCTTTGGAGATGATGATCGAGACCTTGGAGATTGGTGTCGGGCTGGGAGCGTTCGTCATGGTATTCCTTCGTGACGCGGGGATTGACGGTGAGGCGGGAGCATCCGGTCAGATGCAGCCGCGTGGCTTGGGGATGCCAGCGATGCGGGCGGCGACCTTGGCCGGTCCTTTCGGGAAGAGCTGGTACAGCTCCTTGACGGCGACGCCCGAGGTCTTTCCGAGGACTCGCACGGTCGGCCCCGTCCCGTGGGCGAAGTACTCATCGCGCATGAACGTGATCACCGTCCAGTGACGGTCGGTGACCTCGTCGATGCCGTCGCGGTGAGCGAGTTCAGGCACCATTTCCTCGGTCCATTGCTCTGGTCGCAGGAAGAAGCCTTCGTCGTTGAGTTCGACCGTGGTTTCAGCGATGGTCGTGGTTGGCATGTGAACATTGGCCTTTCAATCTGAGATCGCGGCGAAGTGCTTCCCCGCCGTCGGCATCGACGAGGTGATACCGGGGATGTCGCGGCCGGGAAGCAGGCTGTGCCAATACACCCACTGGAACATCAACTTGCCGAGGTGGTTGAGGCGCGACTCCTGCAACAGCGGCAGGCCAACCCTCGACGGGTAGTGACCAGTCAGCGGTTCGGTCTCGTAGTTGAAATCGATGAGTAGGGCCTTGCCGAACCCGGTTTCGATGAAGCAGTTGGCGTGGCCGTCGAACTGGACGAGGTCGCCTTCGCCGTTGAGCATTCGACGGATGTTCTCGACCACGGTCTCACCCTCGAAGTGGGTCACTGACCCTGCTTTCGATGCGGGAACGCCGGCGGCATCACCGATCACGAAGACGTTCGAGGCCACCGCCGATTGCAACGTGTGTTCGTCGGCCTGCACAAAGTTGAGCGCGTCGCCCAAGCCCGGTGACCGTCCGACGTACGAGGCACCGCCGTGGAGTGGGACGACAACGGCCAGGTCGAACGGCACTTCCCGCCCGTCATACGAGATAAGCCGGCCTCCATCCCCGTCGACCTCGCCGGTGTTGAACTCGGTGACCAGTTCGATCCCCTTCTCGGCGAGCATGCTGCCGAGTGTCGAAGAGGCAACCGGTTTGGTGAACGCCCCGTCGAGCGGCGTCACGTATATCAACTCGACACGGTCGCGGATCCCGCGCTCGTGGAAGTACGCGTCAGCGAGAAAACAGAACTCCAGCGGTGCCACCGGGCACTTGATCGGCATGTCGATCACGTTGACGACAAGCCGACCGCGATCGAACTCGGCGAGTCGCTGCTGCAACGCTGCTGCCTCGTCGGGGGTATAGAACGAAAACACCTTCGTGCGCCAGCCCGGACCCGTCAGGCCGTCAGTCTCGTCGGGCACCAGAATCGCACCGGTCGCGATGACGAGGGCGTCATACTCCACTGTGCGACCACTCACGAGGTGTACCTCGTCGGCTTCGATCTCGACCCGGTCAACCGCGGTCTCGATGAACTCGATGCCACGGTGAAGCTGGCGTGAACGAGGCCGGACAATATCGGCCGTGTCGCTCCACCCGAACGGCACAAAGAGTAGCCCCGGTTGATACACGTGGACGTTGTCCTGATCCACAACTTGGATCGTCACTTCGTCCGCCTCGAAGATCCGTCGAAGCCGATTGGCCACCAACGTCCCTCCGGTGCCGCCACCGAGGATGACCACGCGCTTGTGCATGCCCTCATCCAACGGCAACACCGCGGCCTCAGAACAGGGACCAAGGTCCCTCGTACCGCAGGTACATCGCCAACTCCCGTCGTTGAGGGAGCATCGGCCCGAACGCGGCATCTCGCTCTCGAGTCTGGCTCGCTTCTACATCGTCATCAACAGCCGGTGACCGTAGTGACGTTCGGCCCTACCGCTCCTCACTTGCTCATTCGATGATTGCAGCATGACCGCGGAGAACCTGGTCGATCCCGAAACTTGAGGTAGACGAACGATGTATCACGACGGCTGGCACAACGGCATGGGCAACGATGGTGGGTGGTGGATGATGTCCGATACAAAACAGGGTCGCGGGTTTCAAAGGTGCGCACGCGCAGGGTCTTTGGGCCCTGGCTGACATCGTGCGGGTTCAGCGTCTTCGGTGAACGGGCCGGGCAGGCCGCCAGCCGGGCCGGCTGTTGCGGATGTCAAGGTGCCTTGGTGGCCAGCGTTCGAAGGGCGGCGATCTCGGCAACGATTCCCGCGGCCATCACCCGCACGTCGGCTGCCGTTTCATAGTCGCCGGTGATCCCGAACGAGAACCAGCCGTTGTACGAGACGATCGCAACCCCGATACGCACCCCGTGGCTGAGCGGCACGAACGGCAGGTACTCGACCATCTGTCGTCCGAGCGCGTAGAGCGGGAACTGCGGACCGGGCACGTTGGTGGTCACGGTGTTGATCGCGCGCTGCGGATGACGGCGCAGCAGGCTCATCATTGCCCGTGCGCCCAAGGGCAGCAGGATCGGGGGCAGGAACTCCGCTCCGGCCAAGGCGGCCGCACCGACATCGACCTGGTGCGACGCCTTCAAAGCGGACATCTGGGTGCGGACGCCTTCGAGTCTGGCGACGGGATCACCAACGCCAACGGGCAGGTCGGCGATCAGCAGCGACACCTGGTTGTTGAGCGTGTGATCCCCCGAGTGGCGAATCGAGACGGGGACCAGCGAGCGCAGCACCACCGCTTCATCGAGCGGGTCGCCTCGTCTCATCAGCACGGTGCGGAACGCTGCGCTGATGGCACTCAGGATGACATCGTTGCTCGACCCGCCGAAGGCCTTGCGAATCACGCGCACGTCGTCCAGTGCACAGCGCGAGGCCGCCCATCGGCGCCGTGTCCCGATTCGACCTTCGATCGACAGCGGCTCGACCGGCGTCAGCAGGCGGGTGAACGAGCGAAGCCCTTGCACGGTATCGGTCACCCCCTTCCATACACCTCCCGCACCCGGGCCCGACCGCGGCCATGAGAGCGCGCGGCGAATGGGACGTAGCCCCATGGCGACGAGCGCGTCGGCAGCAAGGTGGACGTCGGACGGGCCAGGCGCCGGGTGCCACGGTTCTGCCGGGCAGGTCACCGCGTCCTGCTCGGCGTCGAGCAAGACGGCGATCAAGTCGGTACCGGCGATGCCGTCGACCATGCAGTGATGAACCTTGCAGATCAGTGCCCACCGAGAGTCAGCCAGTCCCTCGATCATCCACATCTCCCACAACGGCCGGCGGCGATCGAGTTCCTGCGACATCACCCGGCCCATCAGGTTCTCGAGTTCCGACTCGTCACCTGGTGGCGGTACTGCGGCATGGACCATGTGGCTGGCCAGGTCGAAGTTCGGGTCGTCGACCCAGGCGGGGTGGCCCAGTCCGCCGGGAACGAATCGAACCTTCTGTCGATATCGGGGAACTCGGACGAGCTTGCTGTTGATCAGGTCGCTCAACTCCGCGAACGACGGTGGGGGCCCCTCGAAAACAGCACACGATCCGATGTGCATGTGGCTGATGCCGTCCTCGAGGTGCAAGAAGAGCGCGTCGAGCGGACTCATCGTGTCGATCACTATCGTCCCCCAACCGCGATGACCTCGTCGAAGCCCTGACGCAGACAGGCCGTCAACGTCTCGGGGTCGGGAACGGCCGCAGTATCGACATTGAGACCGATACAGCACCGATCGCCGTGCGACAGCAGCGCGATACTGAACGCCGCCCCCGACGGAGGGGCGAATGCGAACTGTCGCACGACTTCAGCGCCGGCGAGGTAGGCCCGGTGTTGCAGACCGGGAACGTTGGTCGCCACAAGGTCGACGGCCTTCAGCATCGAACCGAGAATCGAGGTAGTGGCCTGAATCGGAAGAACGTTCAGCCCGGCAGCGATCGCGCCGGTTAGCGGGAGCGCCGGCTCACGTCTCCATGCTCGGGTCAGTTCGCCCATCTCGCGCATCCGAGCCCGCGGATCCATGGTGGCAATCGGGAGCGCGAACCGCGCCGGAACGAACCGGTTCCCCCCTGGGGGGTCATCGGGGCGCCGCTGGCTGATTGGCATCGTGACCCGCATGGCGCTCACTTCCGACTTGTGATATTCGTGGTAGAGGCGCATGCCACCGGCGATACCCGCAAGAAAGGCGTCGTTGACGGTGCTCCCGGCGGAATGGGCCGCGGCCCTCACCGAGGCAAACGGGAAGTCGAAGGAGTCGAGCCGTCGCGACATACCCCGACCGGTCATGATCGGTGAGAGGGGTCGCCTCACCGGGGCGAGCAACCTGGCAATCGAGCGCACTTGCCGTGCCGTTGAACCGAGCATGCCGATCGGATCGGTGATCGATCGCCCCACCAAACCGGAGATCACCCGGGCACTACGATTCGACACGCCGACGGCCGAACGGAGTTGGGTGATCACCGAATCGAGCGCTGACGCCGACATGGGCGCAGCCGTGCTGCCATTCGGATTGGCTGCACCGCTCCGTCCTGGCGGATGGCGCGTGGAGTCGAGCAGAGATGCCGCGAGTTGCACCGCTCCAACGCCGTCGGTGAACGAATGATGCACCTTCTGGATGAATGCCGCGCGACCCCCTGTCAGGCCCTCGACCAGGGTGAACTCCCAGAGCGGCCGGTCCCTGTCGAATGTTCCCATGGCGATCGGACCGGCGATGTCAAGCACGGCACGAAGGTCGGCCGGGGCTGGTGCGACAACCCGGCGCATGTGGTAGTCGATGTCGAAGAACTCATCGACTTGCCAGCATGGGTGCCCACCGGGCAGGGCCGAGACCACCACCCGTTGACGCAGACCCGGCACGAGTGTGCAGGCTTCGACCATCCGCGTCATGAGCCGATCCCAGTTGGGGGCGCGATCCAACAGCGACACGGCGACAATCGTGCTGCGCAGGCAGGGATCCTTCTCGATGTTCCACAACAACTCGTCTGAGGCACCCAGGCGCAATGCTCGACCGACGGATCGATTGTCGGTCAGGGTTCGGGTGACCGCGCTCATATTTCAATCGTGAGCCATCGGCCCTCAGCCTCGATAGAGGCTTTCGACCATTGAATCGTCGGCTGAACTGACCAGAGCATTGCGGACGTGGCGCGGGCTGTGCCGCCCGATCGGTCAATAGCCCCTCGTCCAACCCGGTACATCGCCACCTGGTTCGGGCCCTGCGACTCTGGAGTCAAGCGGTGATGCGGACCACGGTTGAGCCATGGAACGGCGCGACGAACACATCACCCTGCTGGACGTTGACCCGACCGACGTTCGCATTCGGACGCTCGATCTGATCGCCGATGGCGTCATCATCGTCGATGGTGGCGTGATTGTGTACGCCAACCGTCCCGCCGAGGAACTCTTCGGCTACCGATCCGCCGAGCTCGTCGGGCGGGAAATCGAGCAGCTCGTCCCGACTGCGATGCAGGGCAACCACCGCCGGGCCCGCCGAACGTTCGACGATCAACCACGGGACCGGCAGATGGGGCGCACCGATCTCGACATTGAAGGACAACGATGCGACGGCACACGGTTCCCAATCGACGTGAAGTTGGCACCGATTCCAGGCACCACCGCGGTCACGGCGACGGTTCGCGACATGACTCGCGAACGACACGTCGTCGCCGACCGCGCCATCGACCGACTTAATCTCGCCGCCGCCCGGAACCGGGTCGATCGTCTCGTCGTCTCCCATGATCTCGTGGTCCAACAGTTGTTCGCACTCGCTGCCCACTTCCGGGCGATCGCTCAGACCACGTCGGCGGCCGCCTCGGAATTTGGTCACGCGTCATGCACCCTCGATGACCTCGCTGCGCTCATCCGCTTCGATGCCCTCGACGATGGGGTCCTGGCGACTGCCACTCGCTAGAGAATCGGGGCGGCGGCCTGGGCTCGATTCAGAAAGAGCCGACCTGAGTTGACCAGTCGGGACTTGTGGCCCTGTGCCCGCCCCGGCGTCCGAGCGCACGATGAGAACGACCAAGAAAGAATGGAGCACAACATGAACGTCAGGGAGTACCTCCAGCGCTCACCGGTTGTCGTGCAGCCCGACGAGACCATTGAGAGCGCAGCTCGCACGATGGCCCGAGAAGGCGTTGGCACCTTGATCGTGGCCGACCACGGACGACTTGTCGGCATTGTCACCGACCGAGATCTGGTGCTGCGGGCGCTCGCCACTCGCACTCCGCTTGACGCCCGCATCGACTCCGTGATGAGCATGAACGTGGTCGCCGTTGACGCTGACTCCGATGTGCGCGACGCCCTACGAGCGTTCAGCCATCATGCGGTACGACGGCTCCCGGTACTCGACGGTGACACGATCGTCGGGCTCGTCAGTGTTGATGAGATGACCATCGTCCTCGCCGAGGAGTTCGGCGAGCTTGTGAAGGGCCTGACCGCCCAGTTGATGTTCCCGCACGCCGCAGATCCGGTGCCAGTACCGGCGAAGGTGGGCTGAGAGATGAACATCGGTGAGCTCCCTCTATGGGAATGCCACCAGATACTCGGACGTCACACGGTCGGGCGCATCGGCGTGTTCACCGACGGATACCCCTTGGTGTTCCCGATCAACTACCGGTTCCTGACCCCCGAATCTGCCGTTGCCTCAGTGCTGATCCGTACTCGACCGGGCAACAGCATCAGCCGCGCCATCGGTCCGGCGTCGTTCGAAATCGACGAGATCGATCTGGCCGCTCGTCGGGCAGTGAGTGTGCTCGTCCGCGGCCGACTGGTCAAGGCCGCACGGTGGACCGGCCTCCCGGACACCAATCCCTGGGTCACCGAACAACGTGACGACTGGCTGGCGCTGGAGGTCGATACCATCACTGGACGCCGGTTCGTCGGCCGAGCCGAGGGTGCCGGCGACACGGCGTTCGACGTCGAATGGCAACTGGTCAGCGCGGGATGAGGGACCAAAGACCCTGTTGGCGGCCAGAGCCGGCATGCACGATAGGTCGATGGACGACTTTCTGATCATGGCCGGTTGGGACGGCTCCCCGGAGTCCGATGCGGCGGTGCGCGCCGCCGGCCGCCTTGCAGTCCGCACGCACGGTCGAGTGCGGGTCGTACTTGCATGGGACTTCCTCACCCAACCCGCCCGTTTCGATCCACATTTCGATGCCGACGACGCGGCCCGCCATGTGCGCCTCGCCGCTCGACGACTTCTGCCCGCAGAGGTGCGCTTCGAGACGCGCGCCGTGCTCGGTCGGCCGCATGAGGTGCTCATTGAACAGGCACAACACGCCGACCTTCTCGTGATCGGCCGCAGCGGCCTTGGTCGCGCCTTCGCTCGGCTGATTGGGTCAACCGTGACCGAGGTGGTGCGCGAGGTGACCATCCCGGTCGTCGTCGTTCCCAGCGACAACAAGATCGAGCCGGGCTTCACGGGCCGACCGGACGAAGTCGAAGTCGAAGTCGAAGTCGAAGTCGAAGTCGAAGTGGACGTAACCAACGACCAGGCGTGAAACATCGAAGCCGATGGACGCGCAGCTTGCCCTCGATACGTCAGGCGCGATCTACCGCTACTGACCCTGGTCAACCGGTTCAACGAACCCGGGCTGGTCGCATGCCACGTAGCGGCATCGCGGGCTCACCCTCGTCGACAAGCCGCATGCGGACGTCGACGACGATTGCAGCTGCGGATGACACGATGACCGGGTTCAGGTCGACCTCGACGAGTTCAGGACAGCCGTCGGCGAGCATCCCAATCTGATAGGCGACGTCGACCAAACCGTCGATATCGACGCCTCGGTGACGAGCGTCGCCATGTAGGAGGGGTGCCAGTCGGAGCCGGTCGAGTGCTTGGCGGATATCAGCTCGGGTTGCCGGAGCAATAAGCACCTCGCGGTCAGAGATCAACTCGGCGGCTGTTCCGCCCGCACCGACGACGAGCAGCGGACCGAACCGTTCGCTCCGGTTGAGACCAATCAGCACTTCGAGACCGGCCGCAAGCTGGCGCTGGACCAGGACGCCGTGTAGATCGCGACCGAACATCTCGACGAACCGATCGAAGGTCGCCTCAGCCTCGGTCACCGATCGGACGTCGAGTGCCAATGCGCCGGCATCACGCTTATGCAGGGCTCCTTCGGCGTCGGCTTTGAGCACCACGGGCAAGCCAACCTGTTCAACGGCGGAGGCGACCTCCAGCCGATCACGTACATAGCAGAATCCCGCGGTTGCCACCTGCAACTCGGCGAGCGCATCGAAGCATGTCGCCGGATCGAGCCAACCATCGGCTGCCTTCGTGCCGCTTTGAATTTTTTCAACTGCCTCTCGCACATCTCCGACGACCCGCGGGGACACGTCATCGGCGGCGCGCCGACGGCGCCAATCGGCGTACTCGACGACGCGCGAGAGGGCATGAATCGCTCGTTCGGGCGCGGTGAAGGCCCCGGCGAGGTGGGCGTAGCCTTCTGCCCCCATCGCCGCAACGACCACCGGCAGGTGGCGCGTGTGAACAACATCATGCGCCGCGGCCATCGGCGCGCCGACCTGCACGGTCACGACGGCGATGGCGTCAGCCTCGCCGGACGAGACGACCAAGTCGATCACCGACTCCAATTGAGCGTCGGTGACCGTTGCCAGTAGGTCGACGGGATTCGCCGTCGACGCCGCATCAGTGACCAAGCGGCGGATCTCGGTTTGGAGTTGTGCCGACAGCTGCGGAACGACGAGGTGGCTTGCCTCCGCGGCGTCGGCCGCAAGGATGAGCGGTCCGCCGGCGTTGCCGATCACGACGACTCGATCACCCTGCGGAAGTGGCTGGCGGTCCAGCACCGCGACGACATCGATCAACTCCTCGATGGTGTGGGCGCGGATCACCCCACCGTGATTGAAAAGGGCGTCGACGATTCGATCGTCGGTGGCGAGCGCCGCCGTGTGGGACTGGGCACCGCGACTGCCAGCGTTGGTTCGACCGCCCTTGAGCGCGACGATCGGCCGCTCAGGGCTGATCGATCGGGCCAGGCGGGCGAACTTTCGAGAGTTGCCAAATGATTCCAGATACAGGGCAATCACTCGCGTCGACGGATCGTTCGCCCAGTAACAGAGAAGGTCGTTGCTGCTGACGTCGAGCTTGTTACCCAACGACACGAACGACGAAACTCCCAAGCCGCGTCGGGCAACCTCGGCCAGCAACGCGATGCCGAGCCCGCCGGACTGGGAGGCGAAGGCGATTGATCCAGAGGTGATGGGCACGGTGCCGAAGGTGGTGTCGAGGCCGATTGCAGGGGCGGCCACGCCGAAGCAGTTCGGGCCGACGATCCGCATTCCGTGTCGGCGAGCACGAGCCAGAACGTCGGCCTCGAGCCCTGCGCCGGCAGTACCGGTCTCGGTGAAACCGGCGGACAGAATCACGGCGCTGCGGATGCCTGCGGTGCCGCAATCGTCGATCACGGTGGGAACCGCAGCGGCCGGAACGGCGACGATGGCAAGATCGACGTGCTCGGGTAGGTCGACGATCGAACGGTGAGCTGGAATGCCTTCGATACTCGAAGCCGTCGGATGCACGACGTGTATCGCCCCGGCGAAGTCTCGTTGAAGATTCCGGACAACGACATTGCCAGGTCGATCGTGCGATGCGCTGGCCCCGATGACGACCACGGCGTGCGGGTTGAGGATCGACTGTAAAGAAGCGACGGTCGCTGACCGGTCGCGGCGGTCCGCCTGCTCCATCATCACGGCACCGTCTCCGAGGGGCATCAGGACATCGATGACTCCCCGGTCGAAAGTGCTGCTCACTTCGAGTCCCGCATCTCGAAAGACCCGATTCATCGCGGTGTTGTCGGCCAGGGTCTCCGCGATCAGCCGTTCGTAGCCGGCCCGGCGAGCCAGAACGCACAGATCCTCGAGCAACAGCGTTGCGATGCCGCGGTGCTGCAGTCGGTCGGCCACGGCGAAGGCGGCGTCGGCCTGTTGGGCGTCGACGCGTCGGTACAAACCGACGCCCACAACTCGGTCCTCGCGCAAGGCAAGCAACGTTGCGTTTGCGACTGAGTCGGCACTCGCCCAACTGTCGAGCACCTCGGCGCTCAGATGTGGGCGGGTGCCGAAGAAGCGGTAGTAAGCCGACGTGTCGCTGAGCTCATCACGGTGAAATCGTTCGATGGCAGCGACATCGTCAGGTCGGGCTGCGCGCATGTGGATCGCCAGACCGTCGGAGGTCAGCGCATCACGCTCGAATGGTTCTTGTCGGGACGCGTTCGGCATCCTTGCAGTCTCGGCGTCATGAGACACGTACGCAGGGGCCGCGCGACCTACCCGCAAGAGTCGTTCGCCCCTACTCAGCGCAGCCCGATCCGCCTCTACTGGTTGAAATGACCGGTCATGGAAGTCTGCTGAGGATCGCCGATCGCTCGATCGAACAGATCATCGCGTTCATCGACCATCAGCATCCGATCTCGATGCCATTCCCCGATCCGGTCGCAGTGGTCGTTGAGCTCGACCTCATGCTCCCCCATCTCGAAGTGATCATCCACGAAGGCGTTCAAAAGGCTGGCGCCCTCCTTGTCCACAGCCCGCTCGCCTCGATCTGGCCCCAGTCGGTCGCGTACCCGGCTGAGCGGGTGGCAACAATGGGAATCATCGCCGCCATCCAATCGTCGCCCGACGACGAGGCGCTGCGACAGATGGCGGCAACGGCACCCGTGCGCCTGCTGAACGCGGGCAGCCCAGACCACCGCCCGCTCCAGATACTGGCGGACCTGCTCGTGCTGAAAGACCTGCTTGGGTCGCTACGCGGCCGTTCGATGGTCATCACAGACGGCGAGGTGGGCTACATCACCTCGTGGGTGCAAGCCGCCGTACGAACAGGAATCCACCTGACGCTGCTCCCCACTGCGATCGAGCCAACCGGACTCGCCAGATACGGCGAGGAGTCGCGACTCGCCCAGCTGTTCGGCAGCAACCTGACGATTGCTGACGACCCGTGCCAGGCCGTACGTCACGCCGACATCGTTGCCGGTGACGTACTCCTCCCCCACCGCGGAGCGGCCAGTGCACGTATCGAACTGCCACTCGACCTCACGGGCAGCCACGCCGACCGCGGCTCGGGCGGTTCCGAGGGTGCTCGGTCGTTGCTCTTCCACCGGGTTGAGCGAGCCAAGGACGTCGTCAGCGCCTTTGTTGTCGGCGCCTGTTGAAGCCCACGGGCCCGCTGACAATCTGGGAAGACAAACGAAGAACGTCGGGCTGGAGACACAAGGCAGTTCCCTCGGCGAGCACTGCAGCGGTTCCCGCGGCGACGCCGAGGCAGGCAGCATCCGTGAGAGTCAAACCCTGAGCGAATGCCAGGGCGAAACCCGCCACCATCGAATCTCCGGCCCCACTCGTACTGACTACCTGCACCGCTGGTGGGAGAACCACGAGCGTGTCGGCATCGTGCGCCACGATGACCGCGCCGCGATCACCCATCGACACCGCAATGATCCGGCAACCACCCTCCGCCAGGAGCGAGCGGGCCGCGGACTCGATCTCGGCATCGGTGGTCAGCTGACGCCCGGTGATGGTGCCCAGTTCATTCACACTCGGTTTGATCAAGAGCACAGGGGCTCGCGTCACCGCCATCAGCGCCGGACCCGAAGTGTCGACGATGAGCGGTACGTCGATCGTGGCAAGCCGGCGGGCCAACTGCGCGTAGAAGTCGTCGGGCACCCCGGGGGGCAGGCTGCTACTCGCCACCACGAGCCGCGCCGCAGCGGCCGCCTCAACCGTGGCTTCGAGGCAGCGATTCCATTCAGCGCGAGACATCTGCGTCGCCGGGTGAACGAATCGGAACTGACGGCCCGTGGATCGTTCGGTGACGGCGTAGTTCTGACGGGTCGCGCCGCGGACCCGGACGCGCTGCAGGTCGATCCCGTGGTCCGTCACCGCATCGGCGACGATCGATCCGACGTGACCGCCAAGCGCCGCTACGACGAGCGGATTTCCCCCCAGCTCGCGGATGGCCCGAGCGACGTTGATGCCCCCACCGCCCGGGTGCAGATGAATCTGCTCGGCCCGAAGTTTGCGCCACGGTTCAATTGTGTCGACGGCCGATGACATGTCAAGCGCGGGATTCAACGTCAGCGTCACGATCAGGCCAGACTCGACCACGGTCGCTCCTGCCGGGTCAGCGTCCGTGAGTGGCTTCGGCATTATCGGGCGAGCCGTCGACCGCTGATCTGATCCATGCTGAGGGCGAGCCAGTGTGGATCGCTGAGCGGGGCGAAACTGGGGAACTCGGTGTGTCGTAGCCGCAGGAACTTCTCGTCAAGCGCGGTGGTGACATCGCGGGCCGTGCCGTGAACGATCACACTCCACGCTCGATCGAGGTCATCGGGGCCGTCGGCCTCGAAACACACGTGACGGAGCGGGACATGCGTCAGCTTGTCCCCCGGATCAGACCGAAAAACGATGTAGTCGTCGAAGACCATGTAGTTGACCGGAGCTATCCGGGGAAGCTCGTTCGACACGTATGCGACTCGGCCAATGCGTTTCGTGCCGAGCAACGCACGGCATTCAAGCTCGTCGATGATCTTGACGTTCGGGTTGGTTGTCGATGAATCCACATCTCCATCGTGATCACCCGATGACCATCGCCGGTAGGGCCGTTGGTCCTCTCGAAACCGCTGAGCCGACCGATCGGCGTGAGGCGGAGATTTGTCAGGGCCGAAGGTCCCTAGTTCAGGACGAATCGCGTTTACGGAGAACCCACGTTGGGCATACCCCTGCCGACATGATCGATCCCAACATTCAGGCAGCCGGGGTAGCACAAGCGGTACAGTCGTTGCCGAGCAGCTCGTTCGCGGCAGCTGTGTTGGAAGAAATGCCCGACTCGACGATCCTCGTCGGCGCTGACGGCGCGATCGCCTATGCCAGTGGACGCGTTGAGCAGCTGCTGGGATGGCCGGTTCATGACCTGCTCGGCCGAAGCATCGACTGCCTCGTTCCTGAGTCCGTAGGTTGTCGACATCGGGCCTTGCGAGCGGACTTCGACCACCACCCGCAGGCCCGGCCGATGGGCTCAGGGTTAGAACTGAATGCGGTCCACCGGGACGGTTCGCTGATCCCGGTTGAAATCAGTTTGAGTCCGCTTCAGTTCGACGGCGACCAGTTCGTCATCGTGGCGATCCGCGACTCACGTGTTCAGCGCGGGTTACGACACGCGCTGGTCGACGAGCGGGACCGAGCCCAGGCGATCCTCGGCAGCCTGCAAGAAGGTGTTGTCGAGTTCGACATTCACGAACAGCGATATGTGGGGGTGAATCAGCGGTTCTGCGACATGATCGGATACGCCCATCACGAGGTGATTGCCACCGAGGGCCGTCCACCATGGTGGAAACCCAACGAGGATGACGTCATCTCCTCGCTGCGCGGCCGGGCTGTAGTCGGCGAGATCGTCCGCTACGAGATGGAGCTACAGCATCGTTCAGGTCAACCATTCCAGGCGATGGTGACGTCCAACGTCATCCACAGCCACGGTCGACCGATCCTCCTCGGCTTCTTTCATGACTTGACCGAGGAACGACGAGTTGCCGAAGAGTTGAATCTCGCCCGCGAGCGTGTCGCCGTGCTGGAGGATCGCGACCGCATCGCCCGCGACCTTCACGACGGGGTGATTCAACGGATGTTCGCCGCCGGCCTGCACGTCCAAGCGGCTATCGGTCGACCCGATCAGGACTCACGTCTCGGCAACGTGATCGATGAAATCGACGAGGCGATCAGAGACATCCGCACCACGATCTTTACCCTGCATGGAAGGCGCGGAGTCGGGACCGGGTTGGAGCATGCCCTACGGGTGTTGCTGGCCGAATCGAGCCGGCTGCTTGGCCATCAACCCGATTTGAATATCGATGGCGACCTCGCCGACGTCCCCGATGAGCTCGGCACCGAGATGCTGCTGCTCCTTCGCGAGTTGCTGACAAATGTCGTCAAACATGCGCAAGCCACCCGAACGGTGGTTCGGGTGGAAGCGGTTGACGACAATCTGTCGATCTGTGTGCACGACGACGGTGTCGGCTGCCCCGCTGAGGCAACCGAGGCCGGCTCGGGTTTGAAGAATCTGCAGGAACGAGCCAAGCGACGGGCCGGAACCGCTCGCATCGACCGGCTGGTGTCGCAGGGCACCTTGGTGTGTTGGACCGTCCCGCTCCACAGCGTTGCCAGCTGAAGCGAGGTCGGTTCGCAGCAAGTTGAGCTGGGGGGTTAGAGATGCAGGTCTGCTGGTATCGGTGGAATCGAGGTCGTTGAATGAACCGTCAAGTCGGCAACTCCCTTGACTCGCTTGAGTCGCGATATCTGCGATTGGTGGCTCGGCCAACCGTCAGTGGCTGTCTCCAACGTCACCACTCCGTTGCGGACCGAGAGGTCTTTGAGAGTTGGGTCTCGGCGCAGCACCGGATCGATCGTGATCGCTGCCCGGACTTTTGCCTCGGTGACAACTTCGGACATCGACCGTGTCTCGCGCTCGCTCACCGCTCGGCGCAGAAATAACACCCAGCGGCGAACGTCGGCCCGATTGGCCCAACCGGCCGAAGCCAATGTGGCAATCCAGAGCGGGCGGATGCGTCGCTTGACAGCTTTGGGGATCATCGTTGGCCTCGCATGAAGAACGTCAGTGACCGGTCCACTCAACGGCCTTTCGATCGAGCGGGCTTTCGGGCCGACTTCGCCACGACAGCTTGGGCTGCTTCGATCTCGGTCGTCGCGCCGGCGTTGGCCATGCCGCCGGCCCGGTCCTCGAGGTGGGCTCGCACGAACCAGTGGTAACGCTCGAGTATTCCGCTCTGACCGACGAGCAGATCTTGGGAGACGAGGTCGGATTCACCCGATGCCGAGATCGCGTCGCGGTGCCCGGCGATGACGCCCTGGTACACCATGTCAAGCGCGCCAAGATGCGCAATGGCGTCGGCTCGCTCCAGCTCGTAGTCGTCCCATGTGCGCGCCTGGGTGAGCCGACCAGGAAGGCCGCTCGGAACTCCGCCGAGCGTTGCGATGCGCTCGGCGAGATCGTCGACCATTTCCTGAACACCAGCATGCTGCGGATCGAGCATTTTGTGAACGCCGATGAAGTTGGGGCCGACAACATTCCAATGGATGTGTTTCAGCGTCAGCGAGAGATCGACGAGGGCGACCAATCGTTGTTGGAGCGCGGCGGCGACCTGCGTCCCTGCCTTGACCGACATCGTCGGAACCGTGAACGACGCTTGCCGCGACGAGGTGACCATTGAGGCCTTCTCAACCCGCCGTGGCGCGCTCTTCTTTTGACTCGTTGTGGCTGGCATCAAGACTCCCTTGGCTCGTGAAACGCCTCATTCGGCACGACGACCTCTATGCCCTCGACGTCCCCATTCCAAACGTGTCCGATCTCAACCGTGCTTCTCGACGGGCTACTCCTGCGCCGAATGTCCGTCGGCGATGTGCTGACGGAGCTCTGCGAGGCTGGCGGCGATGAGCCGCCCCACGTGGACCTGGCTCGTACCGATCTTCTCGGCGATCTGGGTTTGGCTCAACTCGTCGAAGAAGCGAAGGTACAGAATTCGACGCTCACGCGGTCGGAGCCGGTCAAGGAGGCCCACGATCATCTCGCGATCCAGAACCTGATCAAGGTTCGATTCGACCGGTGTGGTGTGGCTGCTCATCGTTGGGTCCAGCGGGTATGCCCGATAGGCGTGGTTCGCCTCCAATGCCTCGATCACCGAGGTCGGCGGCACCCCGAGCCGGGTGGCGATTTCTTCGACCCGCGGGAACCGTCCCATCTGCTTGGCCAGTTCGTCGTTGGCGTCGTTAACCGCCGAGCGAAGGTCCTTCGCCCGGCGTGACACATGCAGAGTCCAGGTGTAGTCGCGAAAGTGACGTCGCAGCTCTCCCATGATGGTCGGCGTCGCGTACGCCCCGAACTGCACGCCATGCTTGGGGTCGTATCGATCAACGGCCTTGAGTAGTCCCAGCC
>JANNNL010000513.1:0-24908 GCA_031398525.1 Actinomycetes bacterium
GCCGGTTTGGAAGAGGGTGACGACATCGTCGTCGAGATGGAACTGCGGGTATCGACGGCAGGTCTCGGCCGCGTCCCACACCTCATAGGGCACGCCGACGGCGGTCATCGATGAGGTGTAGTCGGCCATCGGAATTGCCGCGTCGGCGGGGAACAGGTCGATCCCGCCGGTGCGCACGATCAACGACTCGCCGAGCTCTGCCTCGACCTGTGCCCAGGCGTCATACGCGCCGGCGGCCAACCGGACGTATCCGGGGGTGTGATACGAGTGGCGGATGATCCGCGAGTGATCGTGGCTGGCGCCGTTCAGGTGACCGAGGGCGAACTGTTCGAGCCCGACGACCGTCGCGCTCCCACCGCGCTCATCCGCCAGGCGCGCCAGCCAATAGGCGGCGGCGCTCCCGATGCCACCCAGCCCGACGACGACGTGATCGACGTCTCTGGTCGTCATGGCGGGCCCGATTCCATCCGCTCGTTCCAGTACCGGCGTATGTCCAAGCTGTAATCCTCCATCGGTGCGTACCAGCCCTGGCGAAAGTGCCGCGACGTCATCCCTCGCTGGACCCGTTCGCAGATCTGCCAGTCCTGGAGATTGACCACGTGCCAGAAGTCAACCGCGTCGCGCGGATCGAAGTGGTCGGCGGCGATCTCCGTCGGGTGGAACAGGAAGTCGCACTGCACCGTGGTGGACGCGGGACCGGTGGGCCGCAGGGTGAACGCGGCGACGTGATCGCAGGCGAGGGAGAGCCACAGGTTCGGGTAGATCAGCTGGCCGTTGTGGTTGACCTTTTGCGCCTCGCTCAGACCGGGGAATGGTTGCCGGTTGGTCGTGCCGGTGGTCGTGAAGGTGTAGGCACCGTCCCGGTGGGGGATGCCCTCGTCCCAATCGAGATCGTTGCCGCCGCCCTGGCGAAATGCCGGAACGAGCGCACACAGCTCGGGGTGGACCGGGCCACAGTGGTAGCACTCGTTGTAGTTCTCGCTGAGTACCTTCCAGTTGGCCGCCACCTCGTAGGTGATCCGGTGGCCGATGCGCAGGTCGGCGAGCGGGTAGTTGGCGAGGTGGGCCGGGGCATGACCGAGGCTGTCGAGCAGGTTGCGGCCGTCGCCGGGTAGCTGGCGCACGAACAGGAACCCGCCCCATGACTCCATCGTCAGCTCGGCGAGTCGCATCCCGGCGACCTCGGCCGGATCGAGATGTGGAGCGCCGCGGAGTCGACCGTCGAACTCGTAGGTCCACAGGTGATAGGGGCAACGAATGACCCGGTCGAAGCATCCGTCGACCACGGCGGGATCGGTCGAGTCGACCAGCTCGGTGCCGCGGTGGGCGCACAGGTTGGCAAACGCCCGCGCTCGGCCGTCACCGCCGCGGACGAGGAGCACCGACTCCTCGGCGCTGGCGATCCGCCGATACGCCCCGGCCCTACCGGCGATCTCCTCGTCACGGCCGACACAGGTCCACGAACTGGCGAAGATGTGGCCGCGTTCCCGCTCCCAGACGGCCTGGTCGACATAGGCGTCACGCGGCAGCGACGGTTCAAGCACGACACCGATCGTAGAGTGCGCCCATGCCAGCTACCCGTGTATGGATCGTCGTGGCCGACGGCACCCATCTCGCCGCCACGCTCCACCTGCCCGATGCGGCACTCCACCCCCAGCCGTGGCCGGCGCTGTTAGAGGCCCTCCCCTATCGCAAAGACGATCTGTCGGCGTCCTCGCACGCCGACGACTATCACCAGCTGGCGGACGCCGGATTCGCCGTTTGCCGACTCGATCTGCGCGGCACCGGCTCGTCGCACGGCCGGGCGACCGACGAGTACCCGATGGTCGAACTCGATGACCTCAACGACGTGATCGAGTGGCTGGCGATTCAGTTGTGGTCGAACGGCCGAGTGGGGATGTTCGGTTACAGCTACTCGGGCTTCAACAGCTTGCAGGTGGCGGCGACCCGGCCACCGGCACTGCGAGCGATCTGCGCGGTCTACGCCACCGACGACCGCTATACCGACGACGTGCACTACATGGGCGGGGCGGTGCGAGCGATCGACGTCGTCGACTACTGCCACTACATGACGGTCTGCAACGCCCTCCCACCCGTTCCGGCGGTCTTCGGCGGCGGCTGGTTCGACGAGTGGTGCGCCCGCATCGATCAACACGAGCCGTGGATTTTGCGGTGGTTGCGGGAGCAGACCGATGGCCCGTACTGGCGGCACGGTTCGCTCCGGCCGGGCTACGAGCGCATTGCCTGCCCGACGATGCTCGTCGGCGGGTGGGCCGATGGGTATCGCAACAACACGCTGCGCACATTCGAGGCACTGACCGGCGAGAGGGAACTGCTCGTGGGGCCATGGAGCCACAGGTCTCCGTCGCGTTCGCTCCCGGGCCCCCATCTCGACCTCGGCCTCGAGATGATCCGGTTCTTCGGCCGCTGGCTGCGCGATGACGACGTCGAGTCGGTCGCGCCGATTCGGGTGTTCGTCCGCCGGGCAACACCCCCCGCGCCCGATCTCGCCATCCACCGCGGCGACTGGCTTGGCCTGGATCGGTGGACGCCGTCGATGCAAACGTATGCCCCGGTGATGGCTGGATCCGACGGTGCCTCCGTGGATCGGTTGGCCGTCCGACCCGACGTCGGCACGGCGGCGTGGATCTCGTGCGCCGGGGGGTTGCCGTGGGGCCAATCGCTCGATCAGCGAGCGGATGACGCGTGGTCGTCGACCTATGAATGGCCCGTCACCGAAAGTTTCACCATGCTTGGGTACCCCGTGCTGCATGGACGGTTCGCCGCCGACGCCCCGGTCGCATACCTCTCAGCCAAGCTCTGTGACATCTCGCCCGACGGCACATCGCAGCTGATCACACGGGGATTCCTGAACCTCACCCACCGGCGTTCGTCGATCGATCCAACCCCGATGCCACCGATGGAGTTCGAGGCGGTGACCGTCGAGTTGGAAGCGGCCGCGTGGGAGTTCGAGCCCGGGCACAGCATGAGGCTGTCACTCGCCAGCACCGACTGGCCGAACACCTGGGTGCCACCAACCCCGGTCACGCTCGACATCGACCGACGCTCGCTGCGCCTCGAACTCCCCTGTGAGTCGGGCACCGACTCCCACGCTCAGCCGGTCGTCATCGAGACCCCACCGCCGCCCGCCGAACCCGTCGACCCAACGACTCGCTGGGTCGTCATGCATGACATCCTCGGCCGGACGACGACATGTACGACGAGCTACGGCTCGACCGGCGACCTGCCCGATGGCGGCACGTACGCCGAACGATACGACGGCGAGGTCGGGGTGCCGCTCAATCATCCTGCGGCCGCTTGGGCAACGGGGACGACCCGTTACGAACTCGCCTGGGTCGGGTCGTCGTGCGTGGTCGAGGCGACGATGCGGGTGCAGTCCGACGCCGAGGCGTATGAGGTGACCATCGACCTCGATGCATCGCTCAACGGTGAAGTCATCCGCCAACGGAGCTGGCACGAGCGAATTCCCCGCTGCCTCAACTGAGGTTGCTCAGCCGGCCATCGCCCGGTGGTACATCTCGTAGAACCACAGGATCTCGTCGTCCTTGGCCGACAACACGCCGGTGGTGAATGACCGTGACGACACTCCTCGTTGGACTCTTTCGCACACCAGGTTGTCCTGCGCGCCGACGAGCTCGCTGAACTGAACGATCGGCGTCGGGTCGAAGTCGGGCGACGCGATCGTCGACGGGGCGAACAAGTACTCGGCGATCACCGTGGTGCTCGCCGGGCCACTTGGTAGCAACGTCGTGGCGATCGCCGAGGTGCCGGTCACGTCGATGAACATGTTCGGAAACCCGGTGCCCCCGAAGTACGAGGTGATATCGGTGCCAACGATGCCCGGCAGCAGCGGCAGCTCCCGGTCGCTGGCGAACCCGAAGGAGTTGCCCCGCGACAGCGTGACCCCGCCATCGTCACGGTTCTGCTCGTAGACCCAGCCCGTGCGATACGTCGGCACCAGCTCGGTGAGTTCGGGGTGGACGCGGGCGCAGTGCAGGCATTCCTGGTAGTTCTCGATGATGATCTTCCAGTTCGCCGCGACCTCGGTCGTGGTCGTGACCGCCACCTCGAGGTTGCCGAATCCGTAGCGCTGCAGGGCGACCAGCTGGGCGCCGTAGGTGTGAAGCCAGTCGTCGAACTCGGGCGGCTCGGCGGCCAGGCTGAGGAGGACGAAGCCCGCCCAGGTGCGCAGGTGGTGACGCCATAGCGGCAACGAGCCACGGTCGATCTCGTCGTCGGACAGGTGCGGCGTGGCGACCAGGCGGCCATCGAGCCGATAGGTCCAGGCGTGGTACGGGCACATCAGCGTGCCCTGGGTGGAATCGTCGGGGCCATCGCAGAGCCGCGATCCGCGGTGACGACACACGTTGGCGAACGCGTGGAGCGTGCCGTCGAGGTCTCGGGTCAACAGCACGCTTTCACCGGCGATATCGATGGTGGTTCGATTGCCCGGCTTCAGTCGATCGCTGCGACCAGCGAAGATCCAGCCTCGGTGGAAGATCCGCTGCCGCTCCAACTCGTAGGTCTCGGCCGATGTGTAGTCGCGTCGCGACAACGTCTGATGGTGGCTCGACATTCGCGTCTCCTGCCTGGGTTACGACCCCAGTCTGGTCGCGGAATCGTCGCGGGCGTGACAGGCGGCGAAGTGGGCCGCAGTGCGTTCGGTGAGATCAACGTCGGTGGAGCGGCACAACTCGGCGATTCCGAGCCGATCGGCCTCCCCTGACTGCAGCAGCGGGCACCGGGGATGAAACCGGCAGCCCGCAGGAATCGCCGTCGGATCGGGGGGTTCGCCAGCCAAGATCTGCGCCGGACCCGGACGGCCCGGCACCACCGACAGCAGCGCTCGCGTGTACGGGTGCTGCGGTGTCGACAGCACCTGCTCGGTCGGGCCCACCTCCACGATCCGCCCGAGATACATGACGGCGATCCGATCGGCGATGTTCCAGGCCAACCCCAGATCATGCGTGACCACGACAATTGTCGTGCCCTGTTGGCGGGACAACCCGAGCAACAACTGCAGAATCTCGCCGCGCACCGACGCATCGAGTGACGACACGGGCTCATCGGCGATCAGCACGTCGGGTTCGACGGCGAGCGCGCCGGCGATCAACACCCGCTGACGCTGGCCGCCCGACAATTCGTGGGGGAACAGGTCGAGAAATCGTTCCGGTGGACGCAGACCGCATCGGGCCAACGCGTCCGCCACCCGGGTATCGGTGTTACCGGCGAGACGGTGGATCCCGATGCCCTCGGCGACGATGTCGCGCACGCGTTCACGGGGGTTGAGCGCCCCGGTCGGGTCTTGATACACCAACTGCACCCGGCGCCGATGCGCCCGCAACGCCGCCCCCCGGGTCGGCACCGGTTCTCCGCCGATCATCAGCGACCCGGCCGTCAACGGCTGCAGACCGAGCATCGACCGGGCGAGCGTGGTCTTGCCACAGCCCGACTCCCCGACCAACACCAGGACCTCACCGGGCACGACATCCAGATCAAGGCCGTCGACGGCGCGGGCCGGTCGACCACCCCGACGGCGGGGCGGATAGGCGACCACTGCGCCACGCAACGACAGACTCATGGCGAACCCTCGTCGACGACATGGACACATGCCGCCGCTCGAGCGGTACTGAGTCGACGGAGTTCGATCCCGACGGTGTCGCAGCCCTCAACCCGCCGAGGACAGCGCGGGTGAAACGAGCAGCCGGACGGCAGGCGGGCCGGATCGGGCGGATCACCGGCGAGCGACGAGGGAGCGAACCGCGACCTCGGGTCGCCGATGATCGGCGATGCCGCCGACAGCGCCACGGTGTACGGGTGCATCGGATCGTCGAGCACGTCGCGGGCAGGGCCCTGTTCCACGATACGCCCTGCGTAGAGCACCAGTATCCGGTCGGCGACGGTGCGCAGCACGGTCAAATCGTGGGTAACGAAGAGCATCGCCAGCCCCCGCTCGCGCCCGATACGCCGGAGCAGTTCGAGGGTCTGGGCCTGCACCATCACGTCGAGTGCGGTGGTGGGCTCATCGGCGATGATCAACTGCGGGTCACACGCCAACGCCATCGCAATCATCACCCGCTGCTTCTGCCCGCCCGACATCTCGTGGGGGTACGAGTGGGCGTGGCGGGCGGTCAACCCGACCGATTCGAGCAGGCCGGTACCGACCGTCGGGTCGTTACTCAGTTGGTGGGCGACCCGTGCCTCGGCGATTTGGCGGCCAATCGATTGCACCGGGTTGAGTACGTGCTGCGCCCCCTGGAACACCACCGACATGCCCGCCCAGCGCACGGCCCGCAGCGGTCCGGGGCGCATCGTCAGCACATCGTCGCCTCCTTCGCCGCCGAACACGACAGTGCCGGTCACCTCGGCGGTACCCGGCAACAACCTCAGTAAGGCCATGGCCATCGTCGACTTGCCGCAGCCCGACTCCCCGACAACACCAACGGTCTCCCCCGCGGCCACCTCGAAACTCACCCCGCGGACCGCCGGGACCGATCGACCGTGGGTCCGATACGTCACCCGTAGATCGCCCACACTGAGCACTGAGTTGCCGGTCATGAGCGCTCCAACCGGGGGTCGACGATGCGTTCGAGGGCCCGACCAACCAGGGTGAACGCGACGACCACCGCGATGATGCACAGACCCGGGGGCAGGTAGTACCACCACGCGTTGAGCGTGATGGCACCGCTGCTCTGCGCCCCATCGAGCATCTTGCCCCAGGACGGGGCGAACGGGTCGCCGAACCCGAGGAAAGACAGCGTCGACTCGGCCAGGATCGCTCCGGGCACGATCAAGGTCGCGTTGGCGATGATCAACGGCACCACTCCGGGCACGATGTGCCGACGCAGGACGTGCGCTGGGCCGGCGCCCAGCGTGATCGCCCGTTCCACATAGCCCCGCTCGCGCAACGTCAACACCTGGGCGCGCACGAGACGAGCACTTCCGGCCCACGAGGTCGCCCCGATCACCAGCGCCATCGTGGTGGGTGATCGACCGAGTACCACGGCGAGAACGATCGCCAATGGCAGGAACGGCACGACCAGCACGAAGTCGTCGACCGCCAACACCAGGCTCGATAGCCATCCGCGGGAGTACCCGGCGATCAACCCGATGACCGAGCCGACGACCACCGCGATCAGCGTCGCCAGTATGCCGATGTAGAGCGAAACGCGAGCACCCCATACCAGTTGCGCAGCGACGCTGCGACCCAATTCATCGGTTCCGAGGAGAAAGTCGCTACTCGGCGCGGCGAGCGAGACTCGGCCCCGCCCGGCATCGGCCCGGAGCTCGTTGCGGCTGGCCAGCAGCGGCGCGGCGACTGCCAGCAGCGCGAACAGGCCGAGCACGATCAGCCCGCTGAGCCCAGCCCGGTCACGGCGCAATCCGCGCAACAGTCGCGTCACGCGGCCCGCCTGATCCGTGGATCGATCACCGTCAGCAAGACGTCGGCGAGCAAGTTGAACAGGATGACCGCCGCGCTCGACACCAGGAACAGCGCCTGCAACATCGGCAGGTCGTTGTTGTCTATCGCATCCGAGGTCGCCAAGCCCAGCCCCGGAATCGAGAAGACCGTCTCGGTCAGAATCGCCCCGCCCACGACGAACCCGAATCCGATCGCGACCTGTGAGACCGACGGCAACAGCGCGTTCGGCACGGCGTGGCGTTTCATGACCTCGGAGTCGCGCAAACCCTTGGCCCGCGCGGTGCGCAGATAGTCCTCGCCGAGGGTGTCGAGCATCGAGTTACGCATGATCAGCGCATACGAACCGAGGTAGCCAAGCGTCAATGTCGTGATCGGCAAGGCCAGGTGATGAGCTCGATCGACCACCGCCGCGAAGCCCGTGTTGCCCGCGCCGACATCACGCAGCCCACCGGTCGGGAACCAACCGAATCGACCTCCAAGGAAAGCCAGCAGCAACATGCCCAAGAAGAACTCCGGGGTGGCATAGAGCACCATCGTCGACGACGTTGCCCACGAGTCAAACCGGCTACCACGCCGCCAACCAGCCCGCGCTCCGATCCACAGACCAATGACGACCGTCAACAGCGTCGAGATGCCGACGAGCAGCAACGTGGTCGGCAGCCGGTCGAGAATCTCGCGGCTCACCGGCCGAGTGGAGTCGAATGACCGTCCGAAGTCGCCGCGCACCGTCCGGCCGACGTAGCGGGTGAATTGCTCCCACTTGGAACCGTTGAGTCCGAACCGGGCGATCATCTCGTCGCGCTGTTCGGGGCTGAGTTTCGTGCGCCCGCGGTACTTGGCCAACGGATCGCGATCGACGATGCGGAATAGGAAGAAGTTGAACACCCCGACGAGTGCGAGGAGGCCGAGCGCGCTGAGCAGTTTGCGAGCGATGAACCGCACCGTCATCGGCGACTACTCGCGATCGTCATCGCCCGTTCCCCGACGCCGCCGTATGAACAGCGAAACTCCGGTCAACCCGAGTATCGCGGCAGCTCCGATTCCAAGCCACACCGCCCCGCCCCCTCCCCCGCTCGACCCACCTTTGTACTTGAGCATCACGTAGGCCGGGGACGTGTTGTTGAACAGGCCCGGTCCCGACTTCGCCGGCTGGCGAGCCTCCTCGAACCCCGACCAACGGTCGGACCGAATGGCCATCAGGTCGTCGTACTTGAACAACACGACGTAGGCAGCCTCGTCGTAGAAGATCCGCAGCATCTTTTGCACCAGCTCGCGGCGCTTGACCGGATCGAGTTCCTGCTTCTGAGCAAGATACAACTCGTCGTACTCGGCGTTGCACCAGTTGGCGTCGTTGGCAAGTGGCGAATCCGGATCGGTGGTCACCTCAGCGGTCGTGAAGTACGACAGCATCGGGTCGGGGTCGACGTATGGCGTCCACCCCCAGGTGAACATGTCGTACTCCCCCTTGCCGATCTGGGCAATCAACGAGTCTTCATCGAACGTCCGGACGTCTGTCGCGATACCGATATCGGCGAGCCACTTGGTGATGAACGGCGTCGTCTCCGCGGCATCGCCGACCGACCGGTCGAAATAGCGGAACCGCAGGTCAGTTCCATCTTTCTCTCGGACGCCGTCACCGTCGGCATCGACCCAGCCCGCTTCGTCGAGCATCGTTCGGGCCTTGTCGGGGTCGAACTTGTATTGCTCGGCCTCGGGCACTTCGAGATCCCATGCCGGACTGGCGGATGTACCGATGCCGAGCCCGACCGAACCGAACCCGCTGACCGTCTTCTCCAGCAGCAGCTGACGATCGATCGCCCAGTTGATTGCCTGGCGAACCTCGATGTCTTTCAATGCCACATGGCCGTCGCCGATACCCGACTCGCACCCGGCGTTCATCGCCAACTCGCGGAACGAGCCTTGATTGCCGCCGATCGGGGCGATCTCTCCACCCGGCGTGAGCGTCGAGTACAGCGTCTCGGGCACCGAATCGACCGCATCGATATCTCCGGCCTTCAATGCAGTGAACTCCGACTCCTGGTCGGCGAAGAACCGGAAGACCACCTGATCCATATCGGGCTTGGCCCCATACCAGTTCGGGTTGCGCTCGAGGCGAACGAACTCGCCTTCCTTGCGTTCGACGATCTTGAACGGCCCACCCGCCACGTTGTCGGTCGCGTCGTAGTTGGGCAGGTCTTCGGCCGAGATTGCCTCGTGGATGTGCTTGGGCACGATGTAGACATCGAGGATCGGCAGCTTCGGGTCAGGCACCGACGATGTCACCACGACGGTTCGGGCGTCGGTGACCGTCGCATCGAGATTGGCCGTCACCGACGCGTGATTGGTCCATTCCTCATCGCGCGAGCGGTTGATCGTGTAGGCCACGTCGTCGGCGGTGAGCGGCTGCCCGTCGCTCCACTTCATGTTGTCGCGCAGTCGATAGGTCACGGTCAACCCGTCGGGGCTGACCTCCCACTGATCAGCGAGGCCGGGCTCAATCGAGAAGTCGCTCGCCGCCTTGTTGGTCAGCGTCGGCAGGGTGATGTTCCATATCTCGTAGTCGACGACCAACAACCCAACGGTGACGTTGAGCGAGTCGATGTCCTGATAGGTCCCGACGGTGAACGTCACCGACTGGTCGGCGGTCGCAGCAACGACGGACGCCTCTCCCGTTGCGACGCCGATCAGGGCGATCACCCCCGCCAACGCCACACTCCGTGCTCGTAGTTGGAACATCTCCACCCCCAGCGGTCACTGCTCTGCCCGAGTATGCCATGCGCGGTGAGCCCCTTGGAGAGACGCGGTGCGACATGCCGCTACCATCCGCTCCAATGACCGACGGCACCGGCGACGACAGCCCGATTCCGCTGCCGTCGCCCTGCTTGATGATCCTTGTCGGCCCTGCTGGGGTCGGGAAGTCGACGTGGGCGGCCGCTCAATTCGCGGATGGACAGGTGGTGTCGACCGACGCCCTACGCGGCATGGTCGGGGAGAGTTCACACGATCAGGCGGCATCGGCCGATGCCTTCGCCCTGGTCGACGAGATCGTCACCCGGCGGCTCCGACGCGGGCTGACGACGGTGATCGACTCGCTGGGAATGGACGCTCCGACCCGCGCTCGATGGCGAGCGATAGCTACGGCCGCCCGCGTGCCGTGTATCGCCGCGGTCTTCCATGTCGTGCCGTCCGAGGTGCGCGCCCGCAACCTCGCTCGCCCCCAACCGGTCCCCGACCGCGTCGTGCGAGGCATGCTCGATCGCTGGCCAACGGTCGTCACGGAGGTGCACGCGGAGCCGTTCGACCAGGTGATCACCGTCCGCCCGGAAGTCGCAGTAGCCATCAGCCCGATCGCGATGTCGAGCGCTCGTCGATTATCGACGGCCACGGCGGCGGCTCCTCCCCAGGCGGCTCGTGAACGGCCGATCAGGTTCGGGTTGCAGATTCCTCGCTATGAGTTTCCGGGCGGCCCGGCCGAGCTGAGCGAACGGCTCGGCGAAATCGCGCAGCGGGCCCAATCCGTCGGATTCGATCACCTCTGGGTCATGGACCATTTCCGGCAGATCCCGCAGATGGGGCGGGCGTGGGACAACATGCTCGAGAGCTGGACGACCCTCGCCTACCTCGCCGGAGTGACCGACACCATCCGGCTGGGCACGCTGGTCACCGGCATCACCTATCGCAACATCGCCCATCTCGCCAAGATCGTTGCCACCCTCGACGTGCTCTCGGGCGGCCGGGCGATCTGTGGCGTTGGGGCAGCGTGGTTCCGCCAGGAACACGAGGCGTACGGCTACCCGTTTCCCTCGACCGCCGAGCGCTTTGCCATGTTCGAAGACGCGCTGCAACTGCTGCCGCTGATGTGGGGCCCCGGTATGCCCCGCTTCGAGGGTCGCACGATCACCGTGCCCGAGGCGATCTGCTACCCCCGCCCCCTCCAGCCGAAGGTGCCGATCCTGGTTGGCGGGTCGGGCGAGAAGACCACGTTGCGGCTGGTCGCCAAGTACGCCGACGCGTGCAATCTGTTCGGAGACGAGGCCAGCGTGCAACGCAAGGTCGACGTGCTCCATCGGCACTGCGCGGCGGTCGGGCGTTCACCGGCCGAGATCGAGGTCACCCACCTGTCCACCGTGCTTGTCGGCGACGATCAGGCCCACGTCGCCTATCTCGTCGAAACCCTGCGGCCGGCCGGGATGGGGGCGGAGCGCTTCGCTCGATCGGTGAACGCGGGTTCAGTCGACAATCACGTCGAGCGAGTCGGCTGGTTCGTTGGGGCCGGGGTCGACACGATCATCGTCAGCCTCGCCGATCTCAGCCCGGTCTCAATCGAGCGGTACCAGCGGGTCATCGAGGGCTCGCGTGCCGCTCACGCCTCCCGATCAGCCGGTGCGGATTCGTAGCCGAGCCAGCAGGTCCTGGAAATCGGGGCGCAGGTGCAACGAGGCAAGATCGGGTTCTGCCGCCACACGGTGGGAGTCGGGAATCTCGACCGCAGCGCGACTCAGCCAGGCCATCGCATCATCGGGGTAGCTGCGTCGCGCCAAACCCCGAGCGGCGAGCAACAGCGCGTCGGGATCGTGGTGGGTTCGGTACAGGCGGTCGGCGTAGTCGAGGAACTGTTCGGGTGAACCGTGGTGGGTGGCGATGGTCAACAACAGCCTGCTGTGAGCCGGGTCATCGATCGGCCAGGGTTGCACCACCCTTTCCAAGAGCCGGGCAAGTTCGGGCCGAGCGGCGTCGGGAGCGGCCCACGGCCTGCCGCGCGTGACGATCCTCGACAACGCCGCCTGCGCCCCGCCATTGTCGCCTCGCTTCGCGGCCAGGTGAGCGAGCAGCCATGGCGACGCCGTCCAGCCTTTCGGCATGGTCGGTGCAGACTCCGTGTGCCAACCGAATGCTTCAGCCGCACCTGCCTCGGCTGACCCGGCCTTCATCGGACCGTCGATTCGCGCCCCGGCCATCGACCCGCCGACGTCGCGCTCGGCGGCAGACAACCGGTTGAGCGTCTGAATCGTGCTCATCCCCGAGAACAGCAACAGGAACCACGGCAGGTTCAACAGGTAGGCCGGGAAGCTCCTGACCTGAGCCCACAATGAGCCGGGCAAGCTTCCGTTGACGAACTCACCCAACGCAGCGCTTGGCCGAACCTGCTCCTGCTCCAGCAAACCGACCCGGTCGGTCTTGGCGAGCAGCCCAACGACCACGATCGCCCCGAGCGCCGCAATGGTGAACAACAGCGCAGTCCGCAACGCCTGCCGGGCGGGCAGGAACCGTTCAAGAATCCCGTGGAAGATGTGGCCCCCGTCGAGCGGCCACAGCGGCAGCAGATTGAGTAGTGCGATCACCACCCCCGCCCACGACACGCCGATCCACATATCTCCCCACAGTCGGCGGGTCTCCACACCGGTTGCTCCCGCAACAGCAGAGTGAAACCGCTGGTAGACCACACTCAGCACCGCGAACGAAACGATCAACTGTGCGCCCGGTCCCATCACACTCACCAGCAACCGCTGGCGCCGCGACAACGGTTGCTCCGACGAGTACGACGCCCAGCCGACGAACAAGTTGAGGCTGATCGCCACCGTGCACCCGAATCGGCGCGCCGTGATGGCATGACCAAGTTCGTGGATCAGCGTCAGTACCCCGAGCGCGACGGCGGCGAACAGCCCGGCGCGACCGCCACCCGACCAGGAATAGACGAAGAACAGGCCGAAGAAAAACCACGGGTCGACGCTTACCGGGATGCCGAACAAACGGAACTGGGCCATGCGAGGTTCACGGTATCGGCCCGATTGGCTACCGTGGCGGCATGAGCATCGCTGAGCACCCTGCCTCGGACACCGCTGTCCCGTCCATCGACGGCATCGAACTCACCCCCAAGGCGGTGTCAATCGACGGCCCGCCCGAGTTCGCTACCCTGGCCGAGGAGCGGCTGCATCGCAAGCAGAAACTCGCCGGGGCCCTGCGGATCTTCGGTCGCTTGGGCTTCGGAGAAGGCGTCGCCGGCCACATCACCGTGCGCGACCCCGAGTTCCCCGATCACTTCTGGGTGAACCCGTTCGGCATGAGCTTTCGCCACATTCGGGTCAGCGACCTGATCCTCGTCAACCATTCCGGTGACGTGGTCTACGGGTCCCACCCGGTCAACCGGGCGGCGTTCGTCATCCACTCGGCGATCCACCGGGCCCGTCCCGACGTGATCGCCGCGGCGCACTCGCACTCGCTGCACGGCAAGGCGTTCGCCTCGCTGGGCATCCCGCTCGACCCGATCACGCAGGACTCGTGCATCTTCTACGAGGACCACGTGGTCATCACTGAGCAGGGCGGCGCAGTCGTGTTCGATCTATCCGCCGGCGACGAACTCGCCGAGAAGCTGGGCACCAAGCGAGCCGCGATCCACCAGAACCACGGCCTGTTCACCACCGGCGGCAGCATCGACGAGGCCGTCTTCTGGTTCGTGACGATGGAGCGCTCATGCCAGGCTCAACTCCTGGCAATGGCCGCCGGTACCCCGAAGCTGATCCGCGACGAGTACGCCCGCTACACCTACCAGAACACCGCCTACCCGTTGGCCGGATGGTTCAGCTTCCAACCGCTGTGGCAGGAGATCTGCCGCACCGACCCCGACCTCTTCAACTGATACTCGTCAGTGTGACAACCCCGGGGCGCAGAGGCCTTCGAGATCGGCGACGATGATGCGGTCGCGATTGGCGTAGGTGACTTCGTTGGTCGGGTCGGGCCGGAGATTGAAGGTGCGGAAGCTCATGTCGAGCGTGTCGATCGACAGAATGCGGCCCGACAGGCCTTCGCCGAGTCCGAGCAGCAGCTTGATCACCTCGAGCGCTTGGATCGACCCGACGATGCCCGGCAGCACACCGAGCACACCCGCTTCGGCGCATGACGGGGCGAGTTCGGCGGGCGGCGGCTCGGGGACCATGTCGCGGTACGTGGGGCCGTCGAGCGGGTTGAACACGCTGACCATGCCTTCGAACCGGAAGATCGAGCCGTGGACCACCGGGATGCCGAGCTTCACCGAGGCATCGTTGAGCAGGTAGCGGCTGGGGAAGTTGTCGGCCCCGTCGACGATCACGTCGTAGCCGGCGATGATCTCCATGATGTTCGACGCATCAAGTCGGGTGTCGTAGGTGACGACGTTGACGTCGGGGTTGAGCAAGGTCAACGTCTTCTTCGCCGAATCGACCTTGCGGTCGCCAATGCGGTCGAGGTTGTGGAGAATTTGGCGTTGCAGGTTCGAGGCGTCAACCTCGTCCATATCGACAATGCCGATCGTGCCGACTCCGGCCGCGGCGAGATACAACGCGGCCGGCGATCCGAGGCCGCCGGCCCCGAGCATCAGCACTTTCGAACCGAGCAGCTTCGCCTGACCCTCAACCCCGACCTCGGGGAGCAGCAGGTGGCGCATGTAGCGTATGCGCTGGTCGGCATCGAGCACGACGGGCGTCTTCCACGGCCGCCCCTCGTCCTTCCACTTACCGAACCCGCCGGCGACCGACAAGACGTCGGAGTAGCCGAGTTCCTGCAGCGTCTTGGCCGCAAACGCCGAGCGGACGCCACCGGCGCAGTAGACGACCACGGTTGACGACTTGTCGAGAATCTTGCCTTCGACCTGGGCCTCAAGGTGACCGCGCGGGATATGCAGGGCACCGGGCAGCGCGCCCTGGTCGTACTCATCGGGCTCGCGCACATCGAGGACGACGACGTTGCCCCCGGCGGTGATCCGCTCCTGGGCGGACTGGGTGTCGATCTCGGTGATCGAGGACTTCGCATTGGCGAGGAGGTCACGGAACGTTGCCATGGACTAAATGCTACCTGTTCAGTCGGGATTCGATCGCGGCGGCCCGGCGGTCCAGTGCTTACTCGGAGTGGGATGGGTGGGACGATGCGGCTACGACCTTGCGCAAGCCGACCGAAGCGAGCCCAATCATGCTGAACGTAAACAATGTGTCGAGGAAAGCGGTCAGTTTCGGGGTGTCGAAGATCCCCGAGGCCGGCGAGATCCTCAGCACCCTGCTCGAGGCCTTGTGGCCCGAGGACGAGGATTCTGTGTGGAGCCAGATCAAGGACCAGATGGAGTCGTTCGTCAATCAGAAACTCGACACGCTGGTGTTCGACCAGGTGACTGGCAAGCTCAACGACCTTCGCCTGGTGCTGCACGACTACCGCGAGGCGGTGGCCGACTCGACGACCAATCTGTCGTACATCACCGAGAACTTCAACGTCGCCTCGGGCCAGTTCAACGCGATGCAGGACGACTTCAAGACCCCGGGCCATGAGTTCCTGCTGTTGCCGCTGTTCGCCCAGATGGTCAACCTGCACCTCGCTCTGCTGCGCGACGGTGCCCTGTACGGAGCATCGTGGGGCTGGGATCCGAAGATCGTCGTCGACATCACCAACCGGATCGAGCGGTTCAGCGCCGCCGATGTCGCCTGGGCGGTGCAGTGGTACCACACGGGTATCGCCGGACTGGCGGGGGTGCCCGAGAACGTGTCGGAAGATGCTCACATCGGCAACATGCCGCTGTGGAACCTGCTCGGCCCGACCAAGACCGCTCACCGCACCTCCAAGCAGTGGAACATCGACAACACCTACCGCCGCCAGATGGCCCTGCAGGTGATGGACTTCGCCTACTACTGGCCGTACTTCAGCCCGCGCAAGGGTCTGGCACCCAAGATGACCCGCGAGATCTACTCCGACGTCCAGGGCACCGCCGACTTCCACCGTCAGATCGAGCCCGACTCGACGACGCACGACCGGCTCTCGTGGGTCAACATCTGGGCGTGGGACTGGCCGTACGGCATCCAGACCAGCGATCGGCCCGAATGGAATCCGTTATCGCCCTCCGAGGCGAGTCCCACTGCGGGCTCGGCCAGCGGTGCGCTCGGGCCACCTCCCCATGGCTGCTCGGAACCGGTGACCGTCTCGAACCCTGTCGTCGAGGTCCATGGCCGGTCGGGCGATCTGGTCAACTCCGTTGGCCTCAGCTTCCGCGATGGTACGAAGGTCGACTGCGGTGGCTACGCGGGAGGCACACCGTTCTCGTGGAGTTTCGACGGCCACGTCCTGTCGCAGATCTATTCGACCGGAGCCGGACACGCCAACATCCTCGAATCGATGGTCTTCGGCTTTCGCCTCGAGGACAGCTACGACGAGATTCGGCCGAGCGATGCGACCGCCATCGCCGCCCGAATGCACAGCGCCGATTACCTGATCGCGTGGGGACAGGCAGACGAGAGCCAGGCCACCGGCGGTGGTGCGCTCGCCTGGGGCTACGACGCGGTCGACAACCGCCCAGCGTTGACGTTCAACGGTCGCACGATCATGCACTGGAACGTGCTCGGCGACGACTCATTGTCGTGGACCGACCAGCCGGCGGGTGACTCTCGTCAGCCGACACCGTTCGCCGCCGAGCTGAGCTTCTTCTGCGGCGACGGCAGCCCGCTGCCCGGCGACCAGATCAGCGGGTGGCTGCAGATGGTCGAAAGCGGCGAGCGATATCCGACCAGCGGCCGCATCCCCCGCGACAACACTCTGGCCAGCGACCCACGCGAGGGGTGACCCGTCGCGGCCGTGCCACGGTGACGCTCGACGGGCGACAACCGTGGCGACAGGGCGTCACCATTCAGAGTCGACGATCCTTGCCGCCGCCGTCTCGCCCGACTCAACGGCGCCTTCCATGTAGCCCGTCCACATCGCGGTGTGCTCCCCGGCCAGGTGAATCCGACCCGACGGTCGGCGCAGCACGTCCCAGTAGGCGGTGATCTCGCCCGGGCGATAGTTCGAGTAGCTCCCGCCGAACCGGGGCTCGGCCGACCAGGCCCGGGAGAACCCGACCCCCGGTGGCTCAGCACCGCCGTACATCTCGCGTTGATGGTCGGTGACGATGGCAACTCGCTCGTCCGGCGACATCTCACCGAGTCGCCGTCCGTTGGCTCCACCGGTGTACGCCATCAGCACTCCCCCATCGCCGCGTTGATCCATCGTCGGTTCGTACATTCGTTGAACGACCGACTCCGTTGTCGCATACCCCGGCGGCCACCAGCGGCGGGCGTACTGCACGCCGGACTTGGTCACCGTGCCATAGCCGAGCCCGGCAACCGCCGCGGCGAGCGGCTCAGGCAGGGGTGGATCGAACGCCACCCCACGCAACGGAATCAATGAACACGCCACCACGACATGCGTGGCCCGGTATGCGCGCGAGGGGGTGTGGACGACGACACCGTCGCCGTGCTCGATTCGTACCACCGGCTCGCCGAGACGCGCCGCGGTGCCCACGGCATCGGCGAGACCGGCGGTGATCCGGTCGAGCCCACCTGCGGCTCGGTGGGCGCGGACCGCGCCATGTCCCAGCCCGGCGGCTCCGTACAGCGCTCGTTGCTGGGTGACCGAGAGCAGCGAGATCTCGTCGGGTTCGGCGGCGAACTCGCCCTGAAGGTCACGGGTGATGAACAGACGGGCAATCGATCCGAGGTCGGCATCGTCCATCACCTCGGCCAACGTGCGACGATCAAGAGTCGCCGCGTCGGGATGGAGGTCGGGATGGGCCGGGTCGGCGAGGGCCGAAACCCCCACCTCGGTGAGTTTCTCGTAGCGATCCAACTCGTCGTGGAGTCCCGGCGACACCCGCACCAACGCCTCGGAGTCGGCCAATCCACCATTGACGTACAGCCAACGACGCAGCGTCGTCCACGTTTGCCCGACACCCTCCAGCCCGGTGCCGAATCGGCTGAGCAGCCGCAACATCCGCTCGTGCACCGTATCGATCCACTCCGCCCCGCTCTCGACATGCTGCCCACCGACCAACGGGGCACGCACGGTGCGAACCCGTCCACCAACGCGACGGCCCGCTTCGAGCAACACGACCCGCAGGCCAGCAGCGATCAGTAATTCAGCGGCTGTCAGCCCCGCCAGACCGGCCCCGACGACGACGACGTCGGTCTCGGTGGCGGGCAGGCTCATCCGGCGGCGAGATTGGAGGCGATCTCAGCCGAGGATTGTCCGCTGCGCTTGAGCACGATCACCGTCGCCGTCGCCGCCATCAGCGTGATGATGAACAGAATCACGGCACCGGCGGCGACGTTCGGTTTCGGTGTCGACTTCACGGTGCCGAGGAGCAGCGTGGGGTACGTCGATGCGTCGCCGGCGATGAAGCTCGCCATGATCGTGTTGTCGAGCGAGAAGCTCAGCGACAACATGCCGCCGGCCATCAACGCCGGGGCCATCAACGGCAGGGTGATCTGGCGGAAGGCCCGCCCGGGGGGTGCCCCCAAGTCGGCCGCCGCCTCCTCGAGGCTCTCGTCGAGGCCCTGCAATCGGGCTCGCACGATCAGGGTCACGACCGCCGAGGAGAACAGCGAGTGGCCAACCCACAGGCTGATCATGCCGCCGCGGATACCCAAGAACCCATTGAGGAACGGCCCTTCGAGCGTCTGGAAGAACCAACCGAGTAGCGCGACGCCATCGATGATTTCGGGCGTTACCAGGATCAGGAACAGCAAGGTCATGAAGACCTTCGTCCATCGGCCGGGACGGCGGACCACCGCGACTCCGGCGAGCCCGCCGATGACGAGGGCGATCAGCGTGGAACCGATCGCGGCCTTGAACGAGTTGATCAGCGTGTCGCGAAACGGCTTGTCATCCCAGACCTTGCGGTACCACTGCGCCCCGCCGAATTCCTTCCAGATACTGAAACTGTTACCGCCGTTGAACGAGTGGGCCACGACGAACCCGATCGGCAAGAGCAGAAAGGCGACACACAGGAACGCCCAGATACCCAACGCCAGCCGAGGCCAATCACGGGTACGAGCGACGGTTGCGACGGCCATCAGTTCACCGGACCCAGATTGACCCGCCGGTTCAAGCGGAGCACGAATTGAACGATGCCGACGGCTGCGGCGGCGATCGCCAGCATGAGCAGGATCAACAAGATCAACAACATCGCCGCGGCCGCGCCCTTGGGCAGATTCTGCGCCTCGATGACGAACGAGTAGATGTTGCGCCCGATCATGTTGCCCTTCGCCCCGCCGAGCACCGTGGCAGTGACGAAATCACCGGCGAGGGGGATGAACACCAACACTGCACCCGCGGTTAGTCCCGGTGCCGCAAGCGGGAGCGTGACCGAGAAGAACGTCTTGATGCGACCGGCACCGAGATCTTTGCTCGCCTCGCGCAACGCCGGTTCGATGCGGTCGAGCGAGACGAACAACGGGAAGATCATCAGCGGGAGATAGTTGTAGACGATCGCCAGAAGCACCGCGGCTTTAGTGTCGAGAATCTGGAATGGCGTGTCACGCAGACCGTGATCGATGAGGAAATTCGACACCAGGCCGTTGGTCGCCAGCACGATGCGCCAGGCCAGCGTGCGCACGAAGAAGCTCATCCAGAACGGCACGATGATCAGCACGAGCAGGATGTTGCGCATTCGAGGACTGGCCTTGATCGCCACGTAATAGGCCACCGGCAGGCCGATGAGCACGCAGGCCAGAGTGCCCGCCCCGGCAATCAGCATGGTGTTCTTGAACACCTTTTTGAAGGTGTCGTCCCAGACTTCGGAGTAGTTGCCGAAACCGAGGTCGTCGAGGCGAACCATGCCCTTCGCACCGAGCGGCGGCTTCGAACCGAAGCTGTAGACCACCACATAGGCCACCGGGATGGCGTAGAAGAAGACGTACCAAAAGATGCCAGGTATCGCCATCGTGAACTTCGGCGCGCGCAGACGCCGCCGCGAATGCGGCGGCGTCTGCGACAACACCTGGCTCATGCGCCGGCCGCAGCCTTTACCTTGTTGAAGATGTCGACTTTGCGGTCCTGGGCGGAGTTGACGACGCCCTCTTCCATCGTTTTGAGCTGCTCGGGCGTGAAGTAGATCATGTCGAGCTTCTCGAGCTTGGCGGCCTCGGCCATCGGCTGGGTGCCTTTCACCGTCATGTTGTAACCGATGTAACTCAGGTCGGTGAACGCCGTTTCGGGCTCGAGCATCGAGTTGATCCAGGCATATGCCCCATCGACGTTCTTGGCGTCGGCGGGGATCGCGTAGTGGTCCATCCAGATCTCGGTCATCGGCGCACCGAGCACCCAGGTCCACGGCTCGGGGTCGCCTCCGGCATCGACGATACGCACGTAGGCCTGACGAGCGTCGCCGTTCCACGCCGCCGACAGACCATACGCTCCCTCGGCGATCTTCGACGACGGGTACGAGTCGAACGCCTTGATGTTCGGTGCCAGCGCAACAAGCGCCTTTTCCGCGGCATCGAGATCTTCGACCTTCTCGGTGTTCCACGAGATGCCATTGGCCCAGAAATACGGCCCAAGCACGTTGTCGCTGGTGTCGAGCCACGACACGTTGCCCTTGAACTCGTTCGCCGTGGCATCGAGGAAGTCGGCCCAGGTGGTGAGCTTGCGGTTGATCTTCGATGAGTCGTAGATGTAGCCGGTGGAGCCCCAATCACGGGGGCAGGCGTAGTCGTTGGTCGGGTCCCAGCTCTTGCCAAGGTAGGACGGGTCGATGTTGGCCCAGTTGGGCATCTTGCTCTTGTCGAGCTTGAGCAGCAGTTCCTTCGAAATCAGCTGTGGCAGGTACGGGCCGGTCGGCACGACGAGGTCGTAGCCGCTGTTGCCCTTGGTCGCTTCGAGCTTGGCGATCAACTCCTCGTTCGACGAGTAGAACTGCATGTTCATCGACACGCCGAGCTTGTCTGGGGCAGCGTCGATCAACTCGGGGCTGTGATAGTCACCCCAGGTGTACAGCGACACCGTGCCCGACGCCTTGCCGCCGGCCGGTGCCGCTGCGGGTGCTTCCGTGGCACCACTGGCGGCAGCGGCGGTCGTTGCGGTGCCTGCCGCCTCGCCCTTCTCGCTCGAGCCGCAGGCGGCGAGCAACACCCCGAAGCCGGCTGCGCCCGAGCCCATCTGTAGCAGGCTGCGCCGAGACAACCGACGCTGATAGCCGGTCGGTGCCAGGATTCGTACGGTTTCGTTCTCCATAGTGTGCATCTCCCCTATTGATAGGTGGTTCGCGGTCGGGATGCGGGGTCCTGGCCGCGAGGTGGTTGATTACGCCGCCGAGTAACCGGCTGCGTCGGAGGCCGGGTCGGCAAGCACCAACCGAGCCTGTCGATCGGAAAAGAGGTACCCGTCGGCCGGCGCCCAGGTACACCACACCGGTTCGCCCGTGCGAACCCGGGCCGCCGTGTGACGGGGCTGGCGGCTGAGTAGCTCACGGTCGCCGGCGCGAACGACGAATTGGATGACGTCACCCAAATGGCTGACCCCGGCAACGGTTCCTTGAATGATGTTGACATCGCCGTCGGGTGGTGCGGGAATCAACTGCAATGACTCGGGTCGTACGGAAACCATCGCCGAGGCACCGGCGGCGACCTCGTCGACCCGTCGATCGGCAACCACGCGGCGGCCGCCGACCAGGACTGATCCGTCGGCCTGCGCGGTGCCCGAGAAGAAGTTGTTCTGCCCGATGAACCCGGCGACGAACGCCGATGCAGGCTGGTCGTAGATCGTGTCGGGGTCGGCGAGTTGTTCGATGTGCCCCTCGAGCATGACTGCGATGCGGTCGCTCATCGAGAGCGCCTCTTCCTGATCGTGGGTCACGAAGATGAAAGTGATGCCAAGCTGGCTTTGGAGCAGCTTCAGCTCGATCTGCATCTCCTGGCGGAGTTTGCGATCGAGGGCGCCGAGCGGTTCGTCGAGGAGCAGCACGCTCGGCCGGTTGACTAGCGCGCGGGCGACGGCGACGCGCTGTTGTTGACCGCCCGACATCTGCCGCGGGCGACGGTTGGCCAGTGCCGTCATCTTGACCATATCGAGCGCCTCGCCGACGCGCTGGCGGATCTCGTTGCGGCCAGTTCCCTTCTGCCGCAGCCCATACGCCACATTCTCGGCAACGGTCATGTGGGGGAACAGTGAGTAGTGCTGGAAAACGGTATTGACGTCACGCTTGTACGGCGGAATGCCCTGCACGTACTCGCCACTGATGCGGATGAAACCCTCGTCGGGCTGCTCGAATCCGGCCAACATCCGCAGGGTCGTTGTCTTGCCGCAGCCGCTCGGGCCGAGCAACGAGAGGAACTCACCGGGCTTCACCTCGAGGTTGATGCCATCGACCGCGGCCAACGAACCGAACCGCTTGGTGATGTCTTGCAGTTCAACCGCGCCCCGTTCAGATGCCACTCATGCCCCCTCGATGACTCACTGCTGCCACGTAAGTTGCCGGGTAAGTACCGCCCGGTCCCTCGTGATCCAGAATAGTCCGACCGACCCACAACTCTTGCGACCGACGACCCGATCCGTGTTTCCCGGCGATGAACACCTCGTCAGATCATGGCGCACCAGGCTGGCGACAACGGGATTCGTCCTCACCCGTCAGCAGGTCGGATGCGACAGATTGTGGGAAGCAGGTCGCCGATTGCACCGAGCACGACGACGTCGGCCAGACGGTCGAGCTTCGTGGGGGTTCCATTGATGATGATCACTGACGCTCCGGCCGCTCGTGCCCGCTGCACGGTGTTGGCGACTGGGTACACCTGCAGACTCGTGCCAACGGCGATGAACACGTCGCACTCCTCGCTGACCCGCATCGCCCGGTCAATCACCGCGGGCGTCAGCGACTGGCCGAATGAGATGGTGTCGCTCTTCAATATCCCGCCGCACACCCGGCACGGGGGGTCTTCCTCTCCGGCCTGCACTCGTTCGATCGCCTCGGCCATCGGGCGACGGTCGTCGCACGACCAACACCGCGTCCAGCGCATGGTCCCGTGGACCTCGATCACATTGGCCGGGTCGTGGCCCGCGCGTTGATGCAGTTCGTCGACATTCTGGGTGACGACGGCGTGGAGACTCCCCCGGCGTTCCAACTCGACCAATGCTCGATGACCGGCGTTCGGTTCAGCGGTCCATGCCGGCGAGGTGAGCCGCACCCGCCACGCGTTGCGCCGCACCTCGGGGTCGGCCAAGTAATGCTGCAACGTGGCCATCTTCTCGGCCGCCGGGTTCTTCGTCCACACCCCGTTCGGCCCCCGAAAATCTGGAATCCCCGAGTCCGTCGAGATCCCCGCCCCCGTCAGCACTACGACTCGCCGGGCATCGGCCACGACTCGGTGCGCGGCGATCGCCGGTTCCAATTCGCTCGTCGACTCGTCACTCATCGTCGGAGATTTCATGGCCGCCGATTCGACGCCAGCGAACGAGAACCTCGTCGTCGACGGTCGCGAACTCGAACGTCGCCCGACCACCGGGGCGTCGATAGTGCCAGGTCATCGACCAGATCGCTGAGTTTGTCAGACGGTGGATGCGCTGGTTGGCCGGCCACGGATGCGGCGATGGGCCGTTTGCCACCCACTCGTCGCACCCGGCGGAGAATGCCCGCATACATTCGCGGAACATTCGACGATGAGCCGCAGGCAGCGCGGCGAAGTCCGACTCGAAACGAGCCGATAGGACGAACTGCACCGATGCCTATGCGAGCGCGTCGAGACGGTCGAGCAGAGCGTCGACATCGTCGACAACGGTGACTTGGCCGGCCCGGAAGTCAGCCTCGGCCTGTTGCTCTCGTTGCTGCCATTCGTCGGCCCAGAACCACGCTTGATCGGTGGGAACCGGAACATGTGGCCGAAGGACAATCTCGCCATCTCGCTCGATGATCTCCACTTGTGCCCCCGGCAGATCGAGGCCATAGCGATCCCTGACGTCGGGTGGCAACGCAATCGTCCCTCGCTTCTGCATCATCAGAAACGTCGTCATGGACTTCAGCGTAGCAGTAATAGCGCGACGCAGCTTTACGGCAATCTCACCAGATGTCGCCGACGGTGAAGCCTTGAGGGAAGGGGTCGGTGGGGTCGACCACGTAGGTGGCGTGGCCGGTGATCCAGCCTTGGCCGCTGAGGGTCGGAACGACCGCGGTGTAGTCGCCGATACGGGTTGTGGCGACGAGCCGACCGGTGAACAGGGTACCGAGCACACTCTCGTGGCGGAACTCTTCGTGGAGTCCGAGTTGGCCCTTGGCGTGGAGCACCGCCATCCGGGCGCACGTGCCGGTTCCGCACGGCGACCGATCGAGGACGCCCGTCCATGTCGACGGCTTGTTCCAGTCGAACTCGCCGGTCGAGACCGTGACGGCATTGCGCATCGTGTTGACCGGGTCATGGGCGGGCCCCGTCAGCTGAGCGATCGTGACGCCGGAAAACCCCGGTTGATCAGGATGGACGCACGGTAGCTGTTCGTTGGCCGCCGCTCGGATCATCGAGGTGATCCGCACCAGATCGGCCCCTTCGTCGGGAGTCATTCGCAGTCCGAAGCGCGAGGCGTCGGCAATTGCGTAGAACATCCCGCCGTAGGCGACATCGACGGTGACGGTGCCCAATTCGGGCACTTCGATCGGCGCTTCGAGGTGGACGGCGAAGGCGGGCACGTTGCGGAACGTGACCTGCGTGACCTTGCC
>JANNNL010000704.1:0-2682 GCA_031398525.1 Actinomycetes bacterium
GGTGCCGGCATTTGCGCTGTCGGGCGGAAACCAGCAGAAGCTGATCGTCGGACGCGAGATGAGCAGCTCACCTACGGTTCTGCTGGCTGCCCACCCCACTCGTGGCGTCGATGTCGGCGCGCAGGCTTCGATCTGGGCCGAGCTGCTGACCGCCCGTGATCACGGGGTCGGGGTGTTGCTGATCTCGGCTGACCTCGATGAGTTGATCGGGCTCTCCGACCGGATTCTGGTGATGTTCGACGGGCGAGTGACCGCCTCGCTCGATCCCGACGCGGCGACGCCCGAGTTGCTGGGCACCTACATGACCGGTGAGATGCAGGAGGCTCGCTGATGGACAACCAACGACTCCAACGAATGGCGATTACCTCAGCGAGCTCGATCTTGGCCGTGCTCTTCGCCCTCGTCGTCTGTGCCGTCTTGCTGCTTGTCACGGGCAAGAGTCCGGTCGACGCCTACGGCACGCTATTCGGCGCGATCGGGGAGCCCAAGGTGCTCCAGGGTGCCCTCAACCGGGCGACTCCATTGATGATCTCTGGAGCGGCCGTGGCGATCGGGTTCAAGATGAACCTGTTCAACATCGGCGTCGAAGGCCAGGCCCGGGTGGCGCTCCTGGCCACCGCGGTGGCTGGCGCGGCGGTGAAGCTCCCGGCTCCCATCCATGTGCTGTTCTGCTTCGCCGTGGCGATGACGACCGGCGCCCTGTGGGCGGGGCTTGCGGGCTACCTGAAGGTGAAGCGGGGAGTCAACGAGGTGATCTCGACGATCATGCTTAACTTCATCGCATTGAGCCTGGTCGCATGGGCGTTCGACAACTACTTCCGGGTCGACGCCGAATCAGAAAGCCTCCTCGTCAAAACCAAGGAACTGCCCCGCTCGGCCTGGTTCCCCGACTTGGTGTCGCGGCGGCTGAACGGCATGCTGATCATCGCCCTGCTGTTGCTGCTGGCATTCTGGGTGCTGGTGTGGAAGACCCGCTTCGGAGTGCGTCTGCGGGCCTCGGGGGGCAACCCGGCCGCCGCCCGAATCTCGGGGGTTGATCCGAAGCGGATGATCATGATCTCGATGCTCATCTCGGGCGCCATCGGCGGCCTGGTCGGCATGCGGTCGCTGATGGGTGACGTGCACGCCTACCAGAACAACCTGGCCGAGGGGCAGGGCTTCGCCGGTATCACGGTGTCGCTGCTCGGCCGCCATCATCCGGTCGGGATTCTGTTCTCAGCGCTGTTGTTCGGCTACCTCGGTGAGGCGTCGGGCAAGCTGCAACTGGAGGGGATTCCCAAGGAGATCGTCACGATCATGAGCGGGGTCATCGTGCTCGCCGTGGTGATTATCAACGAGGCGGTCAAACAATGGGACAACCGCCGGACCCAGCGAGCAGCTTCCGCCCTGTTGGAGCGCCAGATGGTCGGAGCGACGGCATGAGCGCAGCTCCTACCACTCTGGTTCCAGCTCCAGTTGCCTCCGGCGGGCTGATGGCCCGCTATCGATCGTTGACCCCCGCCCAGCGGATCTTCACCGTCTCGATAACGGCCACCCTGTTGTTGTCGATCGTGCGGCTGATCACCAACGCCGACGACTTGACCAGCTCGGGCACGATCGCCTCGACGCTGCGCGTGACCACCCCGATCCTGCTCGCCGGTTTGGCTGGGCTGTGGGCCGAGCGGGTGGGCATCGTCAACATCGGCATCGAAGGAATGATGGTCATCGGCAGCTGGTTCGGCGGGTTCGGTGCCTGGAAGTGGGGATCGTGGGCGGGCATCGGCCTGGCGATTCTCGGTGGGGCGCTCGGCGGGCTGATCCACGCGCTGGCCACGGTGCGGTTCAACGTCGATCACGTCGTGTCGGGCATCGCCCTGAACATCCTCGCAGCAGGGTCGACCGAGTACGCCTCGACGATTGTCTTCAAGGGTCAGAAGGGCGGTGGTGAGAGCCAGTCACCGACCGGCAAGGGTGGATTCGGTGTGTTCGACGTGCCGTTCCTCGCCGGGGGTCGAATCGGGAACTGGAAGAGTCCCGACATGCTGGGCTGGATCGAACGAAAACACAGTGTTCCGCTGATTCCCGATATCGCCGGAATCATCCGGGGCGTGATGAGCGGGATGTATCTGCCCACGCTGCTCGCCCTGGCGCTGGTGCCAACCACCGCGTGGATCCTGTGGCGAACCCGCTTCGGACTGCGGATGCGGTCGTCGGGTGAGTCTCCTCAGGCCGGGGCCAGCTTGGGCGTCAACATCGCCCGCGTGCGCTACCAGGCCATGGCCGTCAGTGGGGCCCTGGCTGGGTTCGGCGGGGCGTACCTTGCCTGTGTGCAGACCAGTACCTATCGACAGGGACAGGTCAGCGGCCGCGGCTACGTGGGCCTGGCGACGACGATCTTTGGCAACTGGCGACCGACCGGGGTGCTCACCGGGGCCGGCCTGTTCGGATTTTCCGAAGCATTACGGTTCCGCGACACGGCCAACGTTCCGGCACTGTTTCTGTTTGCCGCGATCCTGATGGCGATCATCGCCGTCGTCGCCTTCCTCCGCCACCGGGTGACCGCGGCAGTCGTCGCAGCGGTTGCGGCGATCGGCTTCGCGATTGCCTGGATCGCGATCGAGGAGATTCCCGACGAATTCCTGGCCGCGACTCCCTATGTCGTCACCCTGATCGTGCTGTCAGCGGCCACCCAACAGCTGCGGC
>JANNNL010000705.1:0-7662 GCA_031398525.1 Actinomycetes bacterium
GTCCAAGGACAAAGCGCAACAGCCTGCTTGGGTCGAATTCCGACGAAACCTGGGCTACTTGGGGGGCATGCGGATGCCGCCGTCGACGCGGATGGTTTCGGCGTTGAGGTAGCTGTTGGTGACGCACTCGAGGATGACCGAGGCGAGTTCTTCTTGCGTTCCGAGACGCTGGGGGAACAGCACACCTTTCTGCAGGTTGGCTTTGAATGCCTCGCTGGCATCGCCGGTCCCATAGATGGGGGTATCGATCAGGCCGGGCGCGACCGTGTTGATCCGCACGCCTATTGCCGACAGGTCGCGGGCGATCGGCAGGGTCATCCCGACGATGCCGCCCTTCGACGCCGAGTAGGCCGCCTGGCCGATCTGGCCGTCGAATGCAGCGACGGAGGCGATGTTGACAATCGCCCCACGCTCGCCGAACTCCATGGGTTCGGTCGTGCTCATCGCCGTGCCGACGATGCGAATGCAGTCGAAGCTTCCGATCAGGTTGATGGCGATGACCTTCTTGTAGATGTCGAGGTTGTGGGCCGACTCGTACGAGCCGTCCTTACCGATCGTGCGCTGCGGCCAGCCGATGCCGGCCGAGTTGACCAATACGCGCAACGGTCCCATCGACTTGGCCATCTCGACAGCGTTGATGATGTCGTCGGTGTTGGTCACGTCGACCTTGCAGAACGCTCCGCCAATCTCGTCGGCGACCGCACGGCCCTGCTCTTCCTGTAGGTCGGCAACGACGACCTTGGCCCCCTTGGCGGCCAACTGCCGGGCGGCTGCCGCCCCGATTCCCGATGCTCCACCCGTGACGATTGCGCTTGCGCCGTTGATATCCATGGGCGGCGAGGCTAGCGAGCCCCCGGCGAGGACGGCGTAGCGAGCCCTCGACGAGCTTGGGGTACCGTCACCATCTATGCCCGGACCGCTCGACGGATTCACCGTCATCGAAGCCTGTCAGATGATCGCCGGACCCCTCGCCGGGTCGCAGCTCGCCGATCTGGGGGCCGAGGTGATCAAGATCGAAAACCCGGTTGTCGGCGACCGGATGCGGTACCTGGGTTCTCGCGTCAAGGACATCAGCGCGGTGTTCGCCGGGACGAATCGGGGTAAGCGCTCCGTCGTCTTCGACCTGCAGCAACCTGAAGGCGTCGATCTGTTGAAACAGCTCGTGGCCAGCGCCGATGTGTTCATCCAGAACTTCCGCCCCGGTGTTACCGAGCGGCTCGGAATCGATGAACCAGCGCTACGGGCAGTCAACGAACGGCTGATCTACGTCAGTGTCTCGGGCTTTGGCGAGACCGGCCCATACGTCGACCAGAAAAGCTACGACTACGTGATTCAGGCCCTCTCGGGCATGGCGGCGCTGCAGACCGATGGCACCGGGAGCCCGTCACTGATCCGCAACTTCGTGATCGACAAGACGACCGCCGGGTACGCCACTCAGGCGGTGCTCGCCGCGCTACTCGCCCGTGAGCGAGGGGCGGGTGGACAGCACATCCAGCTGTCGATGCTCGATGTCGCCCTCGCCTTCCTGTGGCCCGACGGGATGATGCAGCACACCTTCCTCGACTCCGACCGGGTGTCCCACGCTCCGCACGTCGCCGACGGTTATCTGGTCAGAGCGACGAAGGACGGCCATCTGGCGCTGATGGCCACCAGCGAGCGTCAATTCCCGGCGCTGTGCCGCGCCCTGCAAACGACGTGGATGGACGATCCGCGTTTCGCCACGTTCACGGCCCGCAACGACAACGCCGATGCCTTGAGCACCGAGATGTCAGCGGCGATCGCCGGTTGGGACAGCGCCGCTTTAGCAGCCGCGCTCCATGCCCAGGACGTGCCCTGTGCCGTTGTCAACCCCATCGCCGCCGTCCACCTCGACCCCCAGGTCGTGCACAACGCCTCGGTCATCGAACACGAACGCCCGTGGCTCGGACGGGTCCGCGAACCGCTCCCCCCGGTCAGCTACTCAGCGACCCCCGCCGGATTCGGCCGCCATGCCCCCCGCCACGACGAACACACCGACGAGGTCCTCACCGAGTTAGGGCTGACCCCCGACACCATTGCCGACCTCCGCAACCGCGCCGTCGTCGGCAGCCGACGGAGCTGAGCACAACGGAATCGGTACCGGTCGGCCGGACCGGGTCAGCACACGACCATTGTCGCACTGACGGTCCGAGCATCGAGTAGTGCAGCGATGTCCCGCGGATCGCTGGTAAACACTCGATCGCCATCCGCAACCTGCAGAGCGAGCAGGGCATCGACGATGTCACTAGTGCCTGAACGGGCGAGCAGTTCTCCGGCATCCTGCGCCGCGTCGAGGTCGACCGGATCGACCCGGATGACCGCCAACGTGCGCGCCAGCCTGGCCTGTCGAGCGCCATGACGCCAGACCTCACCCACCACCGGTGCAACGGTCATCACCCCGATGCGATCGCGGCTGGCAATCTTTAGGGCCGTCATCACGGCGCGATCATCCCCATCGACGGCGATCAGTGCGCCCGCGTCAAGGACGTATCTCACGCTGCATCGACTCGACGACGTGGAGATGAGTACGGAATCCCGACACGTGCTGCGTACTCGCGCATCTCATCCTCGGTGATAACTCCGAACTCCGCCTCATAGTCCTCGACGACTTCGCGCAGTGCCCGAGCACGAACGTGCTCGGCCAGCGCCTCGGACACCACTGTCGACAACGCGACATTCCGTTCCTCCGCTTCGCGCTGCGCGGCCTGGCGCATCTCGATCGGAATAGTCACCGTCACCCGTTCGGTCGTCTGCATACTTCAAAGCGTAACAGAGTATGCGCAGCGGAGATCGCGTCAGATTGCAGTCTTGAGGTGGAACGACTTGGGACGGGTGAACGAGTCGAAGCCGAGGACCGAGAGGCCGACGCCGCGGCCGGTGTCTTTCACGCCAGTCCAGACGAGGGCCGGATCGACGTAGTCGCAGCGGTTCATGTACCAGGTGCCGGTCTCGATCTGGTCGCCGATCGCTAGGGCGGCGTCGACGTCGGACGTCCAAATGCTGGCCGTCAACCCAAAGTCGGAGTCGTTCATCAGCCGCACCGCCTCGGCGTCGGAGTCGACCTTCATGATCCCGATCACCGGTCCGAACGACTCCTCGGTCATCACCCGCATCGAGTGGTCGACGTCGACGAGCACCGTCGGCCCGAAGTACGGCGTGCCGACGCGGGCGGCTTCGAAGGACGATTCACCCAACAGCGACGTGGCCCCACGGGCGAGAGCCTCGGCGACCTGATCCCGCACAAACGAAGCAGCCTTGGTCGACACCATCGGGCCGATGTTGGTTGCCGCGTCGAGCGGGTTGCCAAGCACATACTTCCTGCTCAAGTCCACAAACCCGGCCACGAAGTCGTCGTAGACCGCGGCGTCCACATAGATCCGCTCGATCGAGCAGCACGACTGACCGGCGTTGAAGAACGCCCCGTCGACGTTCTCGCCAATGGCGTAGGCCAGGTCGCAATCGGCCCGCACATACGACGGGTCCTTGCCGCCGAGTTCCATCCCGGTACCGATGAACCGCTCTCCCGCCGTCCGCTGAATCGAGTGCCCACCCTCGACCGAGCCGGTGAACACGACGAAACCGATCCGCGGATCGCGGATCATCGACGCGACGTCGGCGTGGGTGGCATGGACATGTTGGAACACACCCTCGGGCATGCCGGCCGCGGCCATCGCCTCGGCGTAGCGCTCGGCACACAACAGCGTCTGGGTGGCGTGCTTGAGGACGATCGTGTTGCCGGCCAGCAATGCCGGGACGATCGAGTTCACTGATGTGAGATACGGGTAGTTCCACGGGGCGACGACGAGCACGGTACCCACTGGGTCTTTGCGAATGAAGCGGGTGAAGCCGGCTTTGTCCGGCGCGGCGACATCCGCCAACGACGACGCCGCGATCGAAGCCATGTGGCGGGCCCGCTCCTGGAAGCCGCGGTTGATCTCGAACGGAGCGTGAGTGATTGGCCGCCCCATTTGCCAGGCGAGTTCGGCCGAGATCGCCTCGACGTTGGCCTGCATTGCCTCAACCATCTTCTCGACCAGCGCGGCCCGCTCGTCCAGCGGTGTCGCCCGCCACCCGGCCTGCGCCGCCTGCGACCGGGCGAGCACCGCCTCGATCTCGGCAGCCGATGCCGTCGTCCGCTCGGCGTACACCGAACCGTCCACCGGGGAAATGATTTGCTGAAGAGCCACGATCCCGAGGCTACGAGCTACGCCATGCCGGGCAACGCATCGATCCGATCGACCCACCTCGTCGCGCCCAGACGTACCATTGCCTCGCGCACCGGGCCGAGATCGTGGTGCAGGGTGTCGATGCGCAACATTCGACACAACACCACGCACCGCGCCGCGTCGTACCCGTAGCCGCCGGCAATTGCCAGGTCATGAGCTCTGGTGATCAGCGCCGCTGCGTCGTCCTGGCGTGTTTCGGAGACGGCGAGCATGGCTCGGGCGAGGGGAACCCGGGGGCCGACGTGAGGAAATGTCGCCGAGAACCCTTCGAGCAGGTCGATCGCCCGATTGATCTCGTCCCTGAGGACCCGGCGGTCGAGCCCAGCCGCGAGGTCGGGAGCAAGAAGGGCTGCGATCATCGCCTCGACCGCGCCGGAGCAAAACTCAACCCAATGGAACCCACTGGGTGGGGCCGCTTCGACCATGCCGATGACGCTGCGGGCGGACCGCACTGCCTGTGCGTGACGATCTTGAGCACTGCGAAGAATCGCTGTGGTGAAGTGCTGTTCGATCGTCCCCAGTGGTTCCGATGGCGGCCCAAGCTCGACGATCGTCGCCGTCAACACGCGGTCGGCCTCGTCGACCTGGCCGCGGCCGACGAGCGTTTGCACCTCATCGAGCCGCGACCACCGAGCCAGTTGCATGTTGTGGTCCCGCGACGAGATCGCCGCCGTCCTCGCCCAGGCCTCATCGGCGCGAGCGAAGTCGCCTGCGCACAGATGGACCGCGGCCCGCGTCTGCCAGATTCCACCGTCGCGGTTCTGGCCCTCGGGGTCAAGGGCGGCGAGCGCCCGATCGGATGCATCGAGGCTCCCGACCCACTGACCAAGCCCTGCCCGTCCGACCGCGATCATTCGCCACACATGATTCGCCACTGCAGCACCCCGTGGTGATTCGGCGACGCGAATTGCTTCGGCGCTATGCACTTCGAACCGATCGACATCGCCGATGACCGAGTACGCCCCGCTCACGAGGGCCTGCATCGCCGCACCCTCCAGGTCGCGACCCAGGCGATCGGCGAGCGTCAGGCCCCGGAGTGACGCGGTCACGATCGGCAGACCCGACTCACCGACGAGATAGAGCACCTTGACCAGGAACCGATAGGTCTCGAACAACACCTTGTCGACCGCGACCTGCCCGTGATCGTCCACCGACGCGACCGAACTGTTCCGCCGTTGATCGCGAGCATGCTCCAGGGCCTGCTGCTCGGATCGATGAGCGTCGTGCGTCGTTGGCATCGGCGAATCAAGCAGGGCAATCACCGATTCGAGCTCGGCGCGGGATTCGGCGAACAACCCCAGGTAATAGGCCGCCCGGGAGTGTTGCAACGCCAGGGTCGCGCGGCGATCACGGTCGGGCTGCAGGCCGTGCTCCTCGCGTAGCTCTCGAGCCTCGGCCAGCAGGGCAAGGGTTTCCGAGAAGCTCCCTGCTCCGAGGGCGTCGATCGCAGCCAATTCGAGATAACCAACCGCCGCCTCGAAGTCCCCGGCGCTCCGCCAATGGCGACCGATCAGCGCTGGACTCGACATCTCGCCGGTCGCTTCCATGTGGGTCGCGATCAGGCGGTGCAATTCGCGGCGTTGGCGATCAGGCATCAGGTCGTAGACGACGTTGCGCGCCGTCACGTGCTGGAAGGCGAACGTGGTCTCGTCGATTTGAACCAACAACCCGTTCTCGCTCATCCCGGCGAGGATGGCGGCCACGTCGCTCAGGCCACCGTCGGCCCGGCCGGTATCGACGATGCAGGCCTGTACACCAGCGGTGGTGTGACGGCGCCCAACGACCGATGCGGCCTTCAAACACCGCTGCTCGGCCGAACTCAGCCGGTCGAAGCGGCTGACGATCACGCCTTCAACCGTCGAGGGAATCGACGCGGCGTCGAGGTCGCCGACCACAACTTCATCATCGACAATCGTGATCGTGCCGCCCTCGATCAGGCTCTGCAGCAACTGCTCACAGAAGTATGGGTGCCCAGCCACGCGTTGATGGACGAAGCGCATCAGGTCGTCGGGTATCCGCGGCGTCGCCAGCCGGTCGACGATCATCTGACGCACCGCCTCATCGGCGAGGGGCGAGAGGTCGATGGTGTGTGTCGTTGCGGACCCGACGATTCCGCCAAGAAGTTGCCGACCCTCTGGTCGGGTTGCGATCAGCATGGACGGTCGATCAGCCAACTCAAGCCAAGCGCGCAGAACCGCGATCGACGCCGAGTCGGCCCAGTGAGCGTCCTCGAAGACGACGAGTCCGGGGGCCGCGCTGGCCAAAAACTCGGCCACCAACCTCGGCAACACCTTCGCCCGATCCTCCTCGGGGAGATCGACCCGTTCACCCAATGCGACGCCGCCGACCAGCGAGCCGATGAGGTTGGCGAGCGCCGGGGCATGGACCGCCATCGGTTCGCTGAGACGCGTCCGAACGAGCTCGATCAGCCCGACGAGATCAACGGACGCCGGGCCAAGAGCCCGGTGCAAGCTGTCTCGAATGGGTCCTGACCAGGCCAGAAACGGAGTGGTCCGCTCGATCGCATCGGCCCGCGCCGCTACCACGCCTTGCCCGCGACCGCGGCAGCGGCCGATCATCTCGTCGAGCAGAGTGCTCTTGCCGAGACCGGTGTCGCCGATGAGCACGATGTCGGTCGCGGGGCCATCGAGCAGAGTTTCGAGCCGGGCAAGTTCGGTCTGGCGCCCGCGGACGACCACAGCACGGCGACGTCGTCCTTCGATCTTGCCGCTCGGTTCGAACACCGCTATCGGCGCGGTCATGCCCTTGACGACGATGGAGTTCATCACCGTGAAGGCGTACCGAGTTTGGGCCCCCACTGCCGTCTCCTGATCGCACAGCACTGTTCGTTGGGCCGACGTCGAGAGTCGGGCCGCCACATTGATCACGTCGCCGGCCATCGTCGTGGCTTGGCGAATCTCGTTGCCCGCGACTCCGTACAAGCCTCGCCCCGTCGCGACGCCCGCCGCACATGCCCAGCCGAGGTCCTCGAGTTCGGCCGCGAACGCCCGCACGGCATCGACCGCACGGGCCGGGTCATCCTCGTGAGCGTGGGGTGGAGCGCCAAACGTCGCCAGCAGCCGAATTCCCTTATTGTCGATGACGATCGAACTGGTTCCCTCCCGATCGGCCACGATCCGCTGGAACCGTTCGACGATGTCGTGCGCGATGGCGAACGAGTCGCCCGACAGTTCTGGCACTCGTACCATGGCGACGCTCAAACGACGGAACTCCATCGGCCATCGTCGCTCCCCTGATGCCGTTGCCGAAGCCGACGTCACGTCCCCAGTCCTCGCGTCCGCTACCGAAGCAGGCTTGATGAAGTCGAGGTCGGTCAGTTCGAACATGCCGCCGACCATCGGCACGGTTGCCGCATCCCCGCCCAGCAGTGCCGCCACCGACGAGCTGACCGTCACCG
>JANNNL010000728.1:0-5023 GCA_031398525.1 Actinomycetes bacterium
CTGTGAGGTTGAGACTCGATGTGGTGGGGAAGCCCACAAAATCATCGGGTTGGACGCTGACGAATGTGTTCGCCGTCGGCCCCGTCGCCGTGAGGTTGAGCACGACCCCGACAACCTTGGGGTCGTTGGGAATGTATCCCGGTCGGACCGGACCCACCGCATCGGCACCACGGACCTTCAGCTTGAACGACTGGCCCTCGCCGAGCGCGCCGGATCGGCCTGCTCCGCTGCGAGTGTCGAGGACGCGACCCGGGGCCAGCGAGATCAGCCGCGAACCTCGGTCGTTGGACGTCGAGGTGGAAAACCACCCGACGACATCGATCAGTACGTGGGCGGAACCACCCGAGCCTGCCGAGTCACCGTTCAGAGCGATTCGCACGTTGCCGTCGGTACCTGGGCGAAGAATCGCCAGGTTGGGAACGCTTTCACCCGCCTTGAAGTTGACGTTCGACGCGTCGGGGCGGGTGATGTTGCTGGGGTACGCCGTGAGATAGCCACCGCGATCGGCCCCGGTCACGCTGATGTTGGCGACCACCGCGAGCACGTCGGCATTCGGGATCACGACGGTCGAGCTGCCGACGCCGGTCGCGCCGATCAGCTTGACGTTGAACGCGTTGGCGTCGCCAAATCCCTTGGTACCGGTCGCCTGGCTGGCGGCAACGCGGGTGTCGAGCACCCGCGTCGGGAGCACCGGGTGATACTCGCCGCCTGCGCCAAGTGCGGCGTAGGCGCTTGGAACGGCGAATGGCGCCATACCGAAACCCACCGTCACCACTCCGGCCAACGCACTTCCCGCCACGACCAAGCGCAACATACGAGTTGCTGCTGATCCCACGATCTTCCTCCAAACGCCGACTTCGTTACGTGATCGTAACATGAACTGCGACCTTCAACTCGCGAATGTAGGCGAGATGCCTTCGGTTGTCACCCGCAGCATCAGACGAGCGTGCTCTGCGTCGTCAACGGTTTCGGCTTCGTCAATCAACATGATCGGAATACCGTCACGAATGGTGTATCGCCGCTGCAAGCGGGGGTTGTAGAGCCCTGCGTCATCACCGAGGTAATACAGCGGGCCCTTGTCCTGAGGACAAGCGAGAATCTCAAGTAGTCGAGTATCGAGTGACATAGGTCTACCTTCTTTATTCGGCGATGAGCGACACGACGCGAGCCACTCGCTCGGCACACTCATCGGCAGTAGGCGCCTCAAGATTGAGGCGTAGGAGTGGTTCGGTGTTCGAGGCGCGCAGGTTGAACCACCACGGGCCACAGTCGACGGTCAAACCATCGAGGCGGTCCTGCTGTTCGCTCGCGTACTCGTTCGCTACCCGCTCGATGACGGCGAGAGGGTCGGAAACGACCGTATTGATCTCACCACTGGCGGCGTACCGCTCGTATGGCCGGCGCACTTCGGACAGTGGGGCGTCGGTCTTACTCACCTCGGCCAACACGAACATGCTGGCGATCACTCCCGAATCGGCGCGGTAATTGTCGAGGAAGTAGTAGTGGGCCGAATGCTCCCCGCCGAACACGGCACCGGTCTCGGCCATCAGCGTCTTGATATATGAGTGGCCGACCTTGGTGCGATAGGGCACTCCCCCACACTCCCGAATAACTTCAGGAACGGCGCGAGAACAAATCAGGTTGTGGAGCACCGTGGCCCCCGGATTGCGTTCCAGGATGTTGGCGGCCAGCAACGCCGTTGTAGTGGAACCCGACATCCCTCGACCTGCCTCGTCGACCACAAACACCCGATCGGCGTCGCCATCGAAGGCAAGACCCAGGTCGAATCCGCCCGAGAGCACCCGAGCCCGCAGATCGCGCTGGTTCTCGGGCTGAATCGGATCGGCCGGGTGATTCGGGAACGTGCCGTCAAGTTCGCCATACATCACTTCGAGTTCGATCTTCCCGAGGCGCTCGAAAATGCGAGGAACGACATACCCTCCCATGCCGTTGGCCATATCGGCAACGACCCGCAACGGTCGCAGCGCAGCAATGTCGATAAACGACACAACGTGCTCGGCGAATGCGTCAACGAGATCAAGATCGCTGATGCCGCCGCCACGAGCGGTGTCAGCCGGACCATGCCCATCGAGAACGGCCTGCGCAGTTTCTTTGATATCGGCCAGTCCAGTGTCGGCTCCCACGGGCCGAGCCCCCGAGAGACACATTTTGATGCCGTTGTACTGCGCCGGATTGTGCGAAGCGGTGAACATGGCACCGGGGGCGTCGAGCTTGCCGGCTGCGTAATACACCATGTCGGTCGAGGCGAGCCCCAATCGGATGACGTCGACGCCCTGTGAGCGGACGCCGTCGGCGAAAGCTTCGGCGAGTTCGATACCCGATGGGCGCATGTCGCGCCCGATCAAGATGCGATCTGCACCGGTGAAACGGGCGAAACCAACGCCCAGGGCCCGGGCGATCTCGGGATAGAGCTGATCGGGGACGGTGCCCCGAATGTCGTAGGCCTTGACGATGTGATCGAGTTCAGTCATGCGGGGAGTCACCATACCCGGGCGGTTCCGGGGGCGGGGTGACAGCACGCGAACTTACGTCGGGTCGGCCGAGTGCGCCAACCGCCGACCCATCGAGCCACGCAGTGTCATCGAGATCGATCTCGTCGAGCGAGCGGCCCTTCATGTCGCCGAACGGAACCCACGTTGCGACAGCTGATTCGTCGCCAACGACTGCGAAGTCTTCGTCACCGAACGGGTCCGGGTCGTCGGGATACGAGTCATCCTGTCCGTCATCGCGATAGCGAACCGGACCTGACCGCCACAGCCACACCAGGCTGAGCAGGCCCAGCAAGGTTGCGATCCACGATGCGTAGTCGATGGTCGTGCGGCCGTAGGTCAGCTGCACTTGTTGCGCCGTTGGTACGACGACCATCAGGTTGGGAGCGACCCGGTATGGCCCCTCCGCACCCGACACCTCCCAGTTGGGGAAGTAACTGACCTTGACCAGCACCGGCACCCCGACTTGATCGACCCGGAACGAGATCGATTCGTCGCCGAGGCGGACGTCGCTGACTGCGACCGGGGCCAGCGGCCGGGTTTCGATCGGTTGCACGCTGCGCACGACGTCGACCTTGTTCGGCGACGCAGCATCCGAGACCACGTCGACGCGCTGCCACTTGGCCGGGCCATCGGCGGTCGGCATCGCCGCCCACCGCTCGGGGTGTTGGAAGTAGCTCGAACCAACCTCGAGCCAGCGTTCGCGCTGATCCCCCGATCGGGAATTGACGACGACCGGCTCGACCGTCATCGGCGTCACCAGGTCGCTGCCGGCCACCTCGTAGATGTGCCACGGACCCGACGTCGCGACCTCGATGAGGTCTGCTTGCTGACTCGCCCGCTCAACGGTGGCGATGTTGTACGCCAGGTAGTAGCGCACTCCCAACGTCTGGAGATAGCGCGTGCCCAGTTCGGCATTGCGGTCCTCGTAGGTCAGTTCACGAACGGGGTTCGACGCTTTCTCGGACATCGCCGCCGAGCTGAGAAAGTGATAGGGCGTGCTCGCCGACGCTTCGAAGAACAGCCCCTCCATCGAGCCGATGCAGCTATCGGTCCAGAACGGGAGCAGCATCAACGCCATCGGTGTGCCGTAGGCACCGTCGGTGTGCTCCCACAATGCCCGGCCACAGCCGTGCGCCGGATCGGCCCCGAGCTGTTTCATCTGCTCGACCAGTGCTCGGTACTCCCCGTACGCACCCTTGCCTTCGTATCCGGTGAAGTTGTGACGGGCCCACCCGTCGACAAATCCGTTCTTGTCGGACGTCGCCACATCAATACCGAGGAACTCGAATCGGTACTTGTCCTTGTTGGTCTTCCCGGAGGCCACGTAGGCCTCTTTCTGACCGGGGAACTTGCCCAGATGCCACGACAACCATCCGAGACCAACGGCGCCGACCACGCCGAGTACCGCGATCGAGGCGAAGAATTTGCGAGCCGACGATCGCACCGGGCTCAATCGGCCGACCAACACCAGCCCGGCCGGTTCGGGATACGAACGGGCCACGCGTTGGGAGATTCGGCGGTCGTTGACAATCCGCAGGACAAGCCAGACGATCTCGACGATGCCCACCATGGCCAGCAGATACCGCAGCAGGAACACGAACGGCAAGAGCCGCACGTTCCACAGCAGACCGAACCCGGGGATGCCATCCTTCGAGAGGAAGACCATCGCGGTGAGGACCAACGAGAAGACCCCAAGGAACGAGACCGCCCGGTTCCGGCGCACCACCCCGGCGATGAAACCGACGATCGCCAGGATTGCCCAGAACCGGTCGGCGTCGGTGGTGTGGGGAAAGAACATCTTCCAATACGAATTCCACTCGCCCCCAGGGATTGGGGCTCCCTCGTACTTCATGTCGGTCATGAACTTCGACGTGAACGTGAAGGGGAACAGCCAGAACCCCGAGAGCAGTAGGCCGGTCAGGCCCGACGACACGGCATAGACGGTGCGTTTGCCGTCGATCGAAATCAACCACAGCAACAACATCCCGGGAGCGACGAACCCGATCATCACCACGCCATGGCTGAGCGCGGCCAACGCAATAAGCACCGCCGACAACGCCCGATGACGACCGTTTTCCATGCCCCGAGCGAAGACGCCGAACGCGAGCATCGTCAACGACAACGCGATCGAGAACGAGAATTCGCCGGCCATCGTCGAGGCGATGTTGCCGCCGTAGATGTGGAACAGCGACTTGTCGACCAGGAACGGGAGGGTGGCGATCGCCAGGATCTCGGGTCCGCCGAACCGCAGGCTCAGCCCCTTCGCGAAGAACCAGACGCAGCCCGGGAGCGTGACGATGCCCAGGCAGGCGACGAGCTTGAACGCGATGTTGTACGGGATCTCGACCAGCAGGAACGCGGCGAAGAAGCACGCGCCGTACGCCACCACCCGGAGCACGCGGCCCTCGATGCGACGTTTGGCCTGGAGCGCCAGCCAGCCGAACCCGGCGAAGGAGACCGGCAGCATCCACCACGGCAGGATCCCGACCGACAACACCAGGATCATCAGG
>JANNNL010000527.1:0-2452 GCA_031398525.1 Actinomycetes bacterium
GTGACCGGGGCGGGGTGGCTGGTTGGTGACCTGGGCCGGGGGTTACGGGGCCGGGGGTGACGGGGCCGGGAGTGAAGGGGCCGGGGTGAAGGCCCACTACACCGCGGCCGAACGGAACCAGAACTCTTCGAGGACCTGGGCGCCACGCTGGGGGTCGCCGAGCATCCACCAGTGACCGAGGCCGTCGAGAACGACCGAGTCGGCCCCGAGCCTGGCCGCCATGTCCGAGGACTTGTCGATGCCGCCGGTGAACGGGTCGTCGCTGGGGATGATCGCCAAGCCCGGTCGTACCGCGGCAGCTTCGGCATCGTCACCCCAGGCGATCATTGCCGGTTGGGCGGCCGAGCGGTACAGGGCGAGCACGCAACGAGCCTGTTCGGCATCGGCGCCTTCGGCCAGCGAACGGGCAACGCTCGGAGTCATCCCGATCATCTCCATCATCGCCACCCGGTCGCTCAACGGCTGAGTCATCGAGTTCTCGAAAAACGCCTCGCCGGCCCCTTCGGTCTGCCAGATCTGAGCGAAGTCATGCCATACGTACTCGGGGTGGAGCAGTCCGACGACGTCGCTCGCCCAGGTGCGAATCAGGTCGGGTCGGGTGCAGGCGACGCGTAACACAAACGCTCCACCCCAGTCGTGACCGACCAGATCGACCGGTTCACCGATCGGTTCGAGTTCGCCGATCAACCAGTCGACATACTCCTCCTTGGTTGCCGTCCAGCCGTCGGGCGACGCACAACCGAAGCCCGGTAGTTTCAGGGCGATCACGTCGGTGCGGGTGAGGTGCGAGCGTAGATCGTCCCAGATGACGGGCGATTCGGGGTTTCCATGGACCAACACGACGGGCATGCCCAACCCTACGTTGGCACACCCCGTGCGTATGGTGCGAGGTGCTTCCCCCAGCAACAACCAACCTTCAGCAGATCGAGAGATCCAATGAAACGCGATACCGTTTCGCCTGTGACTGAACGTCCAGCGGTCGACTACGCGCATCTCCCCGGCCAGGAGCACAACCCCCTCATGGAGTCCACCGCGCACGTCGATTGGGGCCTTGTGCTCCTCAACTCCGTTCGTCACACCCTCGCCGGAACCGGTCATCTAGTCACCGGCAACGTCGCCTTCGCCCCCGGCGACGGCCAACCGCACACCGCCCCCGACCTGATGGTCATCCCCGGTGCCGCCGGGCGAGACTTCGGCCGCTACGAACCCGGCCCCGACCATCCCGTGCCGAGCGTGTGCGTCGAGATTCTTTCCCCGTCGAACACCCGCGCCGACATCGCTCGACGGTGCACCCGGTTGCTCCACCTCGGCGTTGCCGAGGTATACGTGCTCGACCCGATCCGCCAGAGTGTGGTGCGGGTCGAACTCGCCGACGGAACGTTGCGGGAAACCTCGGCAATCGGAGTACCCAGCCCCGCACTCGGCCTGACCTTTGCGACCAGCGACGGTCATCACCTGGCCGTGTGCTGCCCCGCCGGTCGAATGGTCCGCCCCGGCGACGACCCCTTCGGATGGCTGGCCGAGGAGTCCCGCCGAGCCGACGCTGCCGAGTGGCGAGCCGACGTCGAAGCCGAACGGGCCGACCTGGAAGCTGAACGGGCCACCGCTGCTACGGAACTCGTCGCGCAGTTGCAGGCCGAACTTGCTCGACTCCGCGCCCAGGTCGACCCGGCGTAACCGACCAAGCCAGGAACGCATCTCACAGGGGGCGGATTCGGAGATGCGTTCCTGCGGCGCCGTCCGAATCTCCAATGAACCAGTCAGGATTGGCAGGTCGGGCAGGCGTAGCACCAGCGGCCCGCCATGTCCCACCGCCGCACCGGGGTGCCGCAGCGTAGGCAGTGGTCGCGCTTGTAGACGTAGGTGTTCTTGTCGCGCTCAGTCGTCGTCCGTCGCTCGGCCGGGGCGACGGTGACGATGCGCCCGGCCTTCACCCCGGCCTTCAACATCGACACCAGGGTCGACCACACGTCGACCAACACCGGGGAATCGATCGTCAGGCCCGGATGCTCCGGCCAGATGCCATGGACGAACAACGCCTCGGCGCGGTACACGTTGCCGATGCCGGCGACGACCGACTGGTCCATCAACAGCTGCCCGATCGTGGTGCGCGACTTGTGCACGCGATCGACGAACCGCTGCGGGTCGGCGTCCTTGCGCAACGGGTCGGGCCCGAGCCGCTTGACGATCGAGCGGTACAGCTCGTCGGTTCCCACGATGCACGCGGTCGGACCGGTCAGATCGAGCGACGCCCGTTCGCTGACCCACCGCATCCGCGACGCGGCGCGCGGTGCCGGATGGTCTCCGCCCTCATGCACCCACCACTTGCCGAACAACCCGAGATGCACGTGGACGAGCAGGTCGTTGTCGAACCAGGCAAACGAGTGCTTGCCATAGGCCTCGACCCGCTGCAACCGTCGGCCGTCGACCTCGGCGGCGCCGGCAAACCGGC
>JANNNL010000008.1:0-3476 GCA_031398525.1 Actinomycetes bacterium
GGCCTACCTCATGCGGTCATGGCAGGAGTTCGAGCGCCGTGGCCACCCGACGGCCTTCGAGAACCGCCTCGTACATCGAGCGGGGGGCTACGCAATCGCCGGCCTGCAAGTGGGCGCTTGCGAGACGGTCGGTCGGTATACGAAAACCGCAGTCGATCAGTGCGACACACTCAATCCGCCGACGCTCGCCCGAGAAGCGATCTTCCAGCTCGACCCAGCCCGCTCCCACGGTTCGCAGCAATGACCGGCGCTCAATCTGCACTCCCCGTTGCTGTAGCCGCGAGTTCGCCGGGGCAAGGTCGCCGGAGCGGGAAAGTTCGTTGCCGGCAATGTTGTCCTGCGTGATCAAGACCACCCGGTCACCCAACTCCTCGGCAAGGGCCACGGCGATCGGCCCACCGATCGGGTCGTACAACGCGACCACCCCGTCGGGAATCACCGCACCCCGCCGGACATTGGCGATGTCAATCACCACCGCCCCGGCCGTTTCGTCGTACGACCGGGTACCCGGCTGTCCACCGGTCGCTTGAATCACGATCTCGGCGGGTTGGCCCGTCGAGAGGTCTACCCCGGTCGTCACGCCGACCCCGAGCCGCTCGAGTTCGGCGCGCTGCCAGGCAACGAACCCGGCACCCGGGCCGGCGATTGCCGCCAGACCCCCGACCGCCGCATCCCGTTCGACGACACGGACGCGGTGCCCTCGCACGGCCGCCACGCGGGCCGCCTCCATGCCCGCGGGACCAGCTCCGACGACGAGCACGTCCCGGGGTCGTGGGAACGACGCGTACCAGTCGGGATCATCGCTCTCGTGGCCGGTCGACGGCTCGACGACGCATGTCACGATCGGATTGCGGGCGTCGCGTACCTGGCAAGTCTGGTTACAACGAATGCATGGTCGGATCTGCGCGCCATTGCCAACCTGCCATTTGGCCATCAGGTCAGGATCAGCCAGCTGCGCCCTGGTCATCTCGACCCCATCACAGAGTCCCTGTTCAAGCGCCCATTCGGCCTGCCCCGGAACGACGACCGAACCCTGCAAGTACACCGGTACATCTACCGCCGTCTTGATACTGCGGCAGAGCTCGATGTTGAAACCGGTCGGCTCATGGAAGTCGGGCCGGGTCTTTTCCACTGAGAAGATCGATCCGCGCACCACGACGAGATAGTCGACACCAGTCGCCGTGAGCGCGGCGGCGATCTCGGGGGCCTGCTCGGGGGTCACCCCCGCCCACGGTGCCAACTCGTCGCACGAGAGTCGTAGGCCGACAATGCCGTCACCCACGGCCGAACGAACCCCGGCGATCACCTGGCGGGCGAACGACAACCGATCGGCCCCCCACTCGTCGCCCCGGTGATTGGTCAGCCCCGAGAGGAACTGACGGATGAGCGAGTGCTGACCGGCATTGATCTCGACTCCATCGCACCCGGCGTCCATCGCGGTACGGCCGGCCGCCGCGAACCCGGCGACGACGGCGGCGATGTCATCGGCCTCCATCCACTTCGGCACCTCACGGGCGTTGACCTCGGGCACGCGCGACGGCGCCCACATCTCGCGCTGACTGTAGGCCGACGATCCCTGGCCGCCGGTGTGACCCAGGGCGGCGATCACCAACGCTCCGTGCGCGTGACACGCCGCGGTGATGTTCGCCCACCCCGGCCCACATCGCTCGGCCAGCGGCGAACGCTCGTAGGGCCAGTCGATTGAGTGAACGGCCGCTTCCTCAGTGACAATCAGCCCGCAGCCACCGGCCGCGCGTCGAGCGTAGAACGCAGTGTGCCGATCGGTGAATCGACGCTCATCATCACCGAGGTTCGTGACCAATGGCCCGAACATCAACCGGTTCGGCGCTTCTCGTTTCCCCAGTATGAACGGATCAGTCAGCGCCATGTCGCCATTCTCACCGGTCGGCTGTCGGATGCGCCAACGCACCCCACAAGTCAGGGCTATCCCCTGATCGCGTCGATCACGGCCAGAATCATCGGCGCAACAAGCGCTGTGAGAACGAGCAGCCCACCGGCGACGATGAAGCGTTTGCGCCACCTCGACTGGGGTCGGTCGGCGTAGTCATCCTGCAAATCTTCCAATTCCTGACGATGAGCGTCAGACACCGACGGGAGCTTTGCGCAGGAAGGTGACCGGCTTGGAGTGATCCATCGACGGCTTGGGCACCGACGTGGTGACACCGGCGAGCAGTTCGGCACCGTAGCCGGTGACGCACTCGGGGTCGGGGCCGTCGAGCGGGAGGCCGGTGAAGAACTTGGCCGCCATGCATCCGCCCTGGCAGGAGTCGTAATTGCCGCACGAGGCGCAGGCCCCGGCCGACTCTGGTTCGCGCAGATCCCGAAAGAGCTGCGATTCCTTCCACACCTTGGCGAAACCGCCTTCGTCACGCACCGAACCAGCCTTGAACTGGTCGTGGATCACGAACGGGCAAGCGTAGACGTCGCCGATCGGGTCGATCAGGCAAACGACTCGGCCGGCGCCGCACATGTTCAAGCCGGGCAGGGGCTCGCCGAGGGCGTTGAGATGGAAGAACGAGTCGCCGGTGAGCACGTTGTCGCCGTGGGCGAGCAGCCACTTGTAGATCTGTACCTGCTGCGGGTTCGTCGGATGCAGGTCGTGCCACGTGTCGGCCCCACGCCCCGACGGGCGTAGGCGGGTTACCCGCAGTTGCGCGCCGTAGGAGTCGGCAAGCGCCTTGAAGCCATCGAGTTGATCGACGTTGTGACGGGTGACGACGATCGAAATCTTGAACGGGCCGAAGTTGGCCGCGGCGAGATTGTCCATTGCCCGGCGCGCCGTATCGTACGACCCGACGCCGCGGACTGCGTCGTTTGTCGACGCGTCGAGGCCGTCGAGGGAAATCTGGATATCGAGGTAGTCCATCGAGGCCAACCGACGAGCCTTCTCGGTGTCGATGAACGCCCCGTTGGTCGAAAACTTGACGCCGATGTCGTTGGCAACGGAGTACTCCACGAGCTCGAAGAAGTCGCGCCGGATCATCGGCTCGCCGCCGCCGATGTTGATGTAGAACACCTGTAGGTCGCGCAGTTCGTCGAGGACCCGCTTGGCCTCGGCCGTCGTTAGTTCGCGGTCGTCACGCTGACCCGAGGACGACAGGCAGTGCACACAGGCCAGGTTGCAGGCATAGGTGAGTTCCCACGTGAGGCAGATCGGCGCGTCGAGCCCCGTCTTCAATTGGGAGACCAGGGATTCAACGCTCACGGATGACCTCGGAGTTTTCTAGTGAGGAGAGTGCCTTGACGAACGACGGCCACCGCTTCTCGGCGACCCCGGCGGCAATGAGCGCCTGTTGCAGAGTCTCATGCTCGCCGAGGGATTTGACGACCGAGACGACGTCGGGGTGCTTGAGGAAGATCAGCCGCCGGTTGCCGTAGTGGTACGCCAACGCGCCGAACGGCTCAGGCCGCAACGCGACCTGAGGATGCAGTTCGAGGGGGGATTCGAGGGTGAG
>JANNNL010000011.1:0-4224 GCA_031398525.1 Actinomycetes bacterium
CGAAAAACGCCTGCTGCGCAAAGCGGTGGCCGATCTCTCGATGCGCAAGGTGGCACGAGCTCTGCTCGTGACCGGTCAGCGGCGCGAGCGCCAGCGAGCCTGATGACGATGGGGTTCGGGGGCGCAGCCCACCGGTGGGATCGGTCATGCCACCTGACAGTAGTGTCAGATGCCGTCGCCGCGAACGCCTGGGGGTTTGGCATGGGTTGGGATTTTGAGACAGAGCCCGAGTTTCAAGCAAAGCTCGATTGGGTCGATCGGTTCTTGACCGACGAGATCCAGCCGCTCGATCACGTGCTCGGCAATCCGTATGACAAGACGAACCGCCGCACGATCGACTACGTGAAGCCGCTGCAACAGCAGGTTCGTGATCAGGGCTTGTGGGCGTGCCACCTTGGCCCGGAGTTGGGTGGCGCCGGATATGGCCAGGTGAAACTGGCGTTGCTGAACGAGTTGCTCGGCCGCTCGGGCTGGGCGCCGACCATCTTTGGCTGTCAGGCCCCCGACTCGGGCAACGCCGAGATCATCGCCCACTACGGCACGCCCGAGCAGAAGGCCCGCTACCTGGAGCCGCTGCTCAATGGCGAGATTTCGTCGTGCTACTCGATGACCGAACCCCACGCCGGGGCCGACCCGACGTTGTTCACCACCCGCCTGGAACGTGACGGTGACGAGTGGGTACTCAACGGTCACAAGTGGTTCTCGTCGAACGCCCGGTTCGCCAGCTTCTACATCGTAATGGCGGTCTCGAACCCCGATGTCAGCGCGTATCAGGGCATGTCGATGGCGATCGTCCCGGCCGAGACGCCCGGTATCAAGATCCTGCGCAACGTCGGCATCGGTACCGAGTCCGACCACGAGGGCTCCCACGCCTATATTCACTACGACAACGTACGAATCCCCAACGAGAACCTGCTCGGTGGCGAAGGCCAGGCGTTCGCCATCGCCCAAACCCGACTCGGGGGTGGGCGCGTGCACCACGCGATGCGAACCATCGCCGTCGTCAAGCAGGCATTCGATCTGATGTGCGAGCGAGCCCTGGCCCGCCAAACCCGCCACGGTTCGTTGGCCACGATGCAGATGACCCAGGAGAAGATCGCCGATTCGTGGATCGAGATCGAGTCGTTCCGCCTGCTGGTGCTGCGTACCGCCTGGCTGATCGACAAGCACCACGACTACCGCAAGGTGCGCAAGGACATCTCGGCGATCAAAGCCGCAATGCCCAAGGTGATGTTCGACGTAGTGCAGCGCTCGTTGCATCTGCACGGCTCGCTCGGGATTTCCAACGAGATGCCGTTCTCGCGGTGGATGATCGGGGCCGAAGCCCTGGCGCTAGCTGATGGGCCCACCGAGGTGCACAAGTTGGCTCTGGCCCGCGACCTGCTCAAGGGGTACGCACCGCACGAGGGGTTGTTTCCCCGCGGTCATATCCCGACGTTGCGCGAGGCGGCGCGGGTGAAGATGGCCGACTTCTTGGAACACGAAGCGGCGGAGCTGTAAGGAAGAGTCATGCATTTGTCGAATCTGGTGGAGATGGTCGAGTCGGGCTTCGACGATCGAGTGTTGTTGGGATCGGCCGACGCCCCGGTGACCGGGGCCGACCTGGGGCGCATGGTGCGCGCCGGGGCGTCGGTGATCGCGGCAGCGGGGGCGGCGGCCGTGGTCTACGCCGGGGAGAACCACCCGATGTTGCCCGTCGCGCTGTTGTCGGCAGCGTGGGCCGGGGTGCCGTTCGTGCCGGTCAACTACCGGCTCGACGACGAACGACTCTGTGCCCTGATTAACCGTCAGCCGGGCGCGTTGCTGATCGCCGACGCGCCGACCGCGGCCCGCTTGACCGCGTTGGGCTGCGAGGTCGCGGTGTTCGACGACTGGCTGGCGGCGTTGCCCGAATCGGCCGACATCGAGCCGGCATGGGACATCGACGAGGTCGCCATCGTGCTGTATACCAGCGGCACGACCGCCGAGCCGAAGGCGGCGTTGCTGCGCCACCGGCACCTGATGGCCTATTTGCTCGGCTCCGTGGAGTTCGGTTCCGCCGACCCCACCGACGCGGTGCTCGTCTCGGTGCCGCCGTACCACATCGCCGGCGTGGCCAATCTGCTGTCGAACCTGTTCGCCGGGCGTCGGCTGGTCTATCTACGGGCGTTCGACGCGCAGGTGTGGCTCGACACGGTGCAGGGTGAGGGCGTCACCCACGCGATGGTCGTGCCCACGATGCTGGCCCGGGTGGTCGACGTGCTCGACGGGGCGACGGCCGATGCGCCGACCCTGCGGTCGTTGTCGTACGGCGGGGCGAAGGTCTCCGAGCGGGTACTGACCACGGCGTTGCGGGCCTTCCCAGCCACCGGGTTCGTCAACGCCTACGGACTTACCGAGACGGCCTCGACCGTCGCGGTGCTCGGTCCCGACGATCATCGAGCGGCGATCGATTCCGATGACCCGCTGGTCAAGCGGCGGTTGTCGTCGGCCGGGCAGGTGCTGCCGATGGTCGAGATCGAGGTGCGTGACCACGACGGGACCGTGTTGCCGGCTGGCGAAGTCGGGTTCCTGTTTCTGCGCGGCGAGCAGATCGCCGGGGAGTATTCATCGGGCAGTGCGCTCGATGCCGAGGGCTGGTTCTTCACCCGCGACCGGGGCTTCGTCGACGACGAGGGCTACCTGTTCATCGAAGGTCGCTCCGACGACACGATCATCCGCGGCGGCGAGAACATCGCCCCCGCCGAAATCGAGACCGTGCTGCTCGCCCACGACTCGGTGGCCGAGGTGTGCGTGATCGGCGTGCCCGACGACGAGTGGGGTCAGCGAATTGTCGCCGCCGTCGTCCTCGCCGACGGAGCGTCGGCGACCAGCGACGAGCTGCGCGACCATGCCCGGTCGTCACTGCGCGGTTCCAAGACCCCCGAGACCATCGTGTTCCGCGCCGAACTGCCCTACACCGACACCGGCAAACTGCTCCGCCGCGTCGTTCTCACCGAGTACCTCGGCTAGTCGAACGGCTGCCGAACGGCTCGAACGGCTGCCCATCAGCGAGCCCGGCTGCCGGCGGACATCAGGTTCTGCCCATTAGTGGCCATCAGGGACCGCCCAATGACGGCCAACTCATCACGATGCGCGGTTGAAGTTGGGCTTGGCAGTTCGCACCAACTCGTGTTGTAACGGAAGACGCAGTGGGGTTGGCATCATGCGCACGCCAACTCGGTATCGGGCAAGGTGCAGCGGGTCGCGAGCCGAGCGGTGCGCGTTATGGGGCGCTGGGAAGGGCCGCAGTCGCGCACTTCAGGGTCGTTACCGACCCGCCCGACTCTGACCTGTTTCAGTCGGCCGTCACCCCGGCTGGGTAGTAGGCGTTGATGTCGGCAATGAGGTGGACTGCTGCCTCGGTGAAGAGGCAGACCTTGCCACCGGTCCCGATCTTTGCGATGACGGTGTTCGGGATGGTGGCACCGGCGGTGTAGTTGAGATTGGATGCGTTCGGCATTGGTGAACCGCACGGCCAGACCGTCACATATCCGGGATCTCGTGCAGCGGTGACCGTCACGTTGAGCACGACCGCCGCCGCGTCTACGGGCACGCCGTGGCGACCAGTGACGTCCAGCTCGGTGACGGATCCAGCCGGGCGTGCGCCAATGGCTTCGAACTTGTGGTCGACGGTCGCCGACGCGGGCTGACGGGTGTCGAGCAATCTGCCAGGAACCAACGGAACAAACGGGGCGCCGGAAATTGTCGGACCGAGGATCAACGAATCCAAGGGTTTCGCGCCCGCCTGAGCGTCACACGCATCGCCGGTGCCGTCATCGTCCGCGTCAACCTGCGAGAGGTTCGGCGCAGTCGCGCAGTTGTCGTCGCTGTTTCGGACAGCGTCGCCGTCACGATCGGCCATCGGCCCATCTGTCGGATCACCATCGCAGCTATCCAGTAGACCATCGCCGTCTGCGTCCGGCAGCTCCGCCGAAAACGCACATCCAGCAGGTGACTTGACGCCGAACAGCGACGTCGCGATCGGTTCGCCAGTCACGGAATTGAGCACCTGCACTTGATGAACGGCCGGAGTGAGATGAGCTGGGAGCCGAAGGAGCGCCGAACCTTCGCCCGACGAATCAGTCCTCACCATGCCAACCCAGTAGGGCAGCGAACGTACGGCAACCGGATACGACGTGTTCGGAGCACCCTGGTGGAGCGTCACTGCAATCGAACCACCCGGGTCGGCGACGATCGATTGAT